>JBATMU010000064.1:0-2562 GCA_049289995.1 Rhizobiaceae bacterium
CGGCACGTGCTGGCGCGGGCGCTGCTCAATGCAGGCGAGGCGCAGCGCGCTTATGACATTGCCCGCGCTGAAACCGCGCCGGGCAGCGATGGCGCCGAAAACGCGTTTCTCGCCGGCTGGATTGCGCTGCGCTTCCTTAAAGCGCCCGAAAAAGCGCATGCAGAATTTTCAAAGCTTGCGGCCATGGCGACAACGCCGCAAACCCTGTCGCGCGCCCATTACTGGCTTGGGCGCACCGAAGAAGCCGCAGGCAAGGCGTCGGCGGCAAGTTCCTATGCCAAGGCGGCCCGGCAAGGTGCGGTCTTTTACGGGCAATTGGCGGCGGCGCGGCTCGGCCAAACACATGGGCCGTCCACGCAGCCAACCGCCGATGCCGGTGACGCCGCCCGGTTTGCCGGACGCGAAATGGTGCAGGTGATCGCCCGGCTTGAAGCTGCGGGGCTGCAGGGGCTGGCGGCCCAATTCTACCGGCGGCTTGCCGAAACCCTGGATTCACCGGGCGAAGTGGCGTTGCTGATGCAGCTCGCGGAAAAGCGCGGCGATCATCACCAGGGCCTGCTTGTTGCCAAAGCGGCGGCGCGGCGCGGCCTGGCCATTGGCGGATTGGCCCATCCGGTCGGGGCCATCCCCGGCGAGGGCTCGGTTCTCGCCTATGCCGTGGCGCGGCAGGAAAGTGAATTCAATGCCGGGGCCGTTTCGCCAGCCGGGGCGCGCGGGCTTCTGCAGCTTTTGCCCGGCACAGCGGCGGAAATGGCGAGAAAAACCGGGCAGGCATTTTCCAGAGAACGGCTGACATCTGATCCCGGCTACAACGCGGCCCTCGGTTCGGCCTATCTGGAGACGCTGAAAAGCCGTTTCGGCGGCTCCTACGTGCTTGCCTTTGCGGGATACAATGCCGGTCCGGGGCGGGCGAGCCAATGGGTGAAAGAATTTGGCGACCCGCGCGGGCGTGACCTGGACGGTGTGGTGGACTGGATTGAGCAGATCCCGTTTGCCGAAACGCGCAATTACGTGCAGCGCGTGATGGAAAATTTTCAGGCCTACAAGCAGCGGCTTGGCGGCAGGCCTGACATTGCCGCGGACATGACGGCCGTGCAGCAATAGAGCATGATGCGCTCGCTTCTCAAGCGTCCCCTGCCCGGTTATGACAATGGCAAAGGGGATAGCAGATGACCAAAACGGAATTCAGCGATTTTTTCTACGCGGCGGGCGACGGGCTCAAGCTGCATGCGCGGGTCTATGGGCCGGATGAGGCCGACGCAGTCGTCTGCCTGCCGGGATTGACCCGCAATGCGCGTGATTTTCACGAATTGGCGCTTTACCTGTCGTCACGCCAAAAAGCGCCGCGCCGGGTCATCGCGTTTGATTATCGCGGCCGCGGCCAATCCGCCTGGGACAAGGACTGGAAAAACTACACGATCCTGACCGAGGCTGCCGACATCCTTGCCGGCCTGGCGGCGCTCAATGTCGGTCACGCTGCCTTCATTGGCACATCGCGCGGCGGGCTGATCCTGCATGTGCTGGGCGCCATGCGGCCTGCGGCGCTGAAAGCCATTGTCCTCAATGACATCGGGCCGGTGGTCGAGGGCGAAGGTCTTGCGGCGATCCGCAGCTATCTTGAACGCGCGCCGCGCCCGAAAACCGTCGATGAGGCGGTTGCCGTGCAGCAGGCTGTACATGGCGCGGCATTTTCTGCGCTCGTCCGCGAGGACTGGGAGCGGATGGTGCGGGCGCTGTTCCGCGAGGAAGGCGGGACCCTTGTTCCGGATTTCGACCCGGCGCTGATCAATTCAGTGACCAGCACCGACCTGTCGCAGCCGCTGCCGACGCTGTGGCCGCAGTTTGAGGGGCTCGCAAAGATTCCGATGCTTGTGGTGCGCGGCGCCAATTCGCGGCTTTTGTCGGCGGCAACGGCAGAGGAAATGGTCAAACGCCATAGCGATTGCCAACTGGTGACGGTCGCCGGGCAAGGCCATGCGCCGCTTCTGGAAACCGGCGCGCTGCCCGGGACGATTGCCGCCTTTCTCGACCGCAAGACCGGAACCCGTTGATATCCGCCCGGAAATGAAAAACCCCGGAAGAACCGGGGTTTTCCAGTATTTGCAGTGACTGAGGCGATCAGGCCTTTTCGGCCTTGGTCGATTTGCGGCTTGACGGAATATCGCCTGCTTCGACCTTGCGGGCATGCTCAGTGGTGCCGCCCTTGGCGAAAATCGCCGCTTCCTTGACCCATTCCTCGCGGGCCGCACGGCCCGGGAAACCGATCTTCTTGGAGAAGTCCTCCGACTGTGCGGCCGACCAGGCGGCAATCTGGGCAAAGGTGGTGACGCCGAGGGCCTGCAGGCGCTTTTCAAGCACATTGCCTATGCCGTTGATCAGCGTCAGATTGTCGGGCTTCTTGGCGGCGGCCGGTTTTGCAGCGGCGGGCTTGGCGGCAGCTTTCGCGGGCGCTGCTTTCTTGGACGCCGGTTTGGCGGCGTCTTTCGCAGGCGCGGCTTTTGCAGCAGCGGGCTTGGCGGCAGCTTTCGCCGGCGCAGCTTTTGCGGCGACAGGCTTGGCGGC
>JBATMU010000065.1:0-2178 GCA_049289995.1 Rhizobiaceae bacterium
CCGGTGATGAGCGTGCAATCGTTCAAGGACGAGGCGGAAGTCATTGCGAGGTCCAATGACACCGAGTTCGGCCTGTCAGCCGGCGTCTTTACGGCAGATATGGCCCGGGCGCACCGGGTCATTGCGCAAATCAAGGCCGGCACCTGCTGGATCAACACCTACAATATCTGCCCGGCCGAGGTGCCGTTTGGCGGCTACAAGCAGTCTGGCATCGGCCGCGAGAACGGCATGGCCGCGCTCTTGCACTATTCGCAGATCAAGTCGGTCTATGTCGAAACAGGTGACGTACAGAGCCCTTACTGAAAGGCTTCACAGGGTCTGGTTATAGTCGCCGACCTCGCCCGAGGCGCGCAGCACCGCGTCGACATCGGCGAACATTTCACGCTTGCGCGCTTCGGAGACCGGACTTTCGACAACCACGACGATTTCCGGCTTGTTGGATGACGCCCTGACCAGCCCCCAGGTGCCGTCTTGTGCCGTGACACGGATGCCGTTGACGGTGACCAAGCTGGCAATGGCCTGACCGGAAACTTTTCCGCCATCGGCATGCCGGCGCTGGTAGACCTCAACCACGCGGTCAACAACGCCATATTTGAGATTATCGGCGCATTTGGCCGACATGGTCGGCGAGCCAAAAGTCAGCGGCAGGGCGCGGTAGAGATCGGCCATGCTTGAACCTGGATTGCGGTCGAGCATTTCGCAGACGGCAATGGCCGTCATCAATCCATCGTCATAACCGCGGCCGAGCGGCGCATTGAAAAAGAAGTGCCCGGATTTTTCAAACCCGGCCACCGCGCCAAGCTCGTTGACGCGCCGCTTGATGTAGGAATGGCCGGTTTTCCAATAATCGGTCTTGGCGCCGAGTTTGGCCAGCACCGGATCGGTAGCGTAAATGCCGGTCGACTTCACATCGACGACAAATTGCGCATGCGGAATCTGCGCTGCCAGGTCTCGCGCGAGCATGACGCCGACCTTGTCGGCGAAAATCTCGTTGCCCTCATTGTCAACCACGCCGCAGCGGTCGCCATCGCCATCAAAGCCCAGGCCGATATCCGCGCCGGTCTCCAGCACCCGGTCGCGGATGGCGTGCAGCATCACCATGTCTTCGGGATTGGGATTATAGCGCGGAAAATTGAAATCCAGTTCGGTGTCCATGGCCACCACGTCGCAGCCCAGCCGTTCCAGCAATTGCGGAGCGAAGGCGCCTGCCGTGCCATTGCCGCAAGCCGCCACCACTTTCAGCCGGCGCTTCAGTTTCCTCGTGCCGGCCAGATCGTCCAGATAGGTTTTTCGGAAATCGTCCACAGCCTGATAACTGCCGCCCGGGCGGATTTCAAAATCGGCATTCAGCACGATGTCGCGCAGGGCGGCCATCTCATCCGGCCCGAAAGTGACCGGCCGCTCGCAGCCCATCTTTACGCCGGTCCAGCCGTTTTCATTGTGCGAGGCGGTGACCATGGCAACCGACGGGCAATCGAGCGCGAACTGGGCGAAATAGGCCATTGGCGACAACGCCAGGCCGATATCGACAACCTCGGCGCCGCCCATCATCAGGCCATTGGCAAGCGCCAGCTTGATCGACAGCGAGTAGGAGCGAAAGTCGTGGCCTATTGCGATGCGCGGCCCCTTGCCCGAGCGGTGCATGAACGTCGCAAGGCCCAGACCAAGCGCCTGGACGCCCAAAAGGTTCAGTTCCGGCTGCTTGGCGGAGGCCGGATGGCCGAACCACCAGCGCGCGTCATATTCGCGAAAGCCGGACGGGGCGACGAGCGCCTCAGTTTCAAAGGCAAACGTGTTGGGACGAATTTCTGAAGCTGGTTTTTTCAAGGTGCGGTCTCTTTGCGGCGTTGGCGGCTCACCGTTACACCAAGCCGGATTCGGCGGCTATGGCCAGCAGAATCCGGGCGCGGCAAAAAACGCACGCTTGCGCGCTTGCGGACATACAAAGCCGACGCTATAAGGCCGCCACTGGTCTCGGAGTGTAGCGCAGCCTGGTAGCGTACCTTGTTCGGAACGAGGGGGTCGGAGGTTCGAATCCTCTCACTCCGACCAGTTTTCCGGCCCTTGTGGCTAAATTTTCCGCAAATTGTCAGGCGTTTTGCCTTTCGCGGGGCTTGCAAGGCCTTGTGGAAATCCCCAGTTCCCAGCGGGCGGCAAATCGCCTATGGACTGGCCAAA
>JBATMU010000066.1:0-6598 GCA_049289995.1 Rhizobiaceae bacterium
TGTCGAGCCTGTTCTTCGCCGATTTTTTCGGCTCAGCCGTCACCCGCGAAATGGCGGTCAGTGCAGCGGCCAAGCTGGACGAGACGCTGAACATCTCCATGGAGGCTGTGCGCGATGGCCGGATTGCCGCAGATACGCCGCTTGCACGGCTTGTGGCCATGCATGATGCGGCTCCTTCCAAGCTGTCCATGCCAGATCTTCGTTCCATCATGCTTGGCATGATTTCAGGCTTCGTGCCGACGAACATTTTGGCCTCGGGAAACGCCCTTGACGTGGTCTTGTCGAAACCGGAAGCGCGCGCGGCGATTGAAGCGGCCATTGCGGCAAAGGATGACGCTGCGCTTGACCGGGCGGTCATGGAAGCCATGCGGTTCAAACCGATCAATATCGGGCCGATGCGGGTATGCAACACGGACACGGTGATCGCAAAGGGCACCAGCCGCGCCTATGAAATCAAGGCGGGAGCCACGGTCTGGCCATCGACGCTATCAGCCATGTTCGATCCGGAGGCGGTAGACAAGCCCGAGGAATTCAATCCGGACCGCCCGGCGCGCGACAGCATGGTGTTCGGGCACGGCATACATTGGTGTATCGGGTCAGCCATTGCCCGCGTGCAGATCGCCGAGTCATTCAAGGCAGTGTTTTCAAATCCCAATGTCAGCCGCATGCGCGGCCGCCGCGGCAAGCTTTCGCGGCTTGGTGCATTCCCCGAGCATTTGTGTGTGTGGTTCGATCGGCCGCAGTCCTCAAGGCTGGTTCAGCATGCTTTGGTGACGGCAGTGGTTCCCCTTGCCAGGGCTGAAACCCAAACAGAAGCACGTTTGCAACTGGCCGAACTTGGCAATCCGGTCATTCCGGAAATCCAGGATGAATTCCGCAAGTCGGACATCATCCACTTTTGCTCAGTGGCGATTGCCGGAACGGTTGCGGAAAACCCGGATGACAGCGCAAGTTTTGTTCTTGAGATGTCGGGAGACGGCGCACAATCCGAAGTGATCGCTGCCTTTGCGGCCGCTACGGAAAACCGTTTGCGCCCGATCCTCAAGCACCATTGCAGCCTTGGAGAAAACGAGCAATTTGCGGCATGGATCGCGCGGCATGTCGTCAATGTCGGCCCGAGCCAAAGGATGGGCGTTGTATTTTCGGGCACGCCTGGCCATTCCGTAAAGCGCATCCGCCAGGAAGAAGCCCTTCAGGCGGCGGTACGCGACGAACTGGACACATTGCAGCAGCGCGGAGCGCCAAATCCGCTGGCACTGTTGCGCCTGGTGCGCAGGCGCATGCATGAGACAGGCGCGCATGAAGAGGCGCTCAAGCCGGCTGCAAGCTTGCTCGAAATGAAAGGCGGCGGCTGGAAAAACGTCGCTTGGCGGCTGTTCACCGACCCTTGGTTCGATGGGTTCCTCGCCGTCCTGATGTTGGGCGGCTGTTGGCTGAACAAGACGCTTCTGCATTGGACAGCGCCGATTCTCGGCTGGCTTGGATTGGCCGAAACGGCAGGCGCCTTGGCGCTGGCGTTGATCGAAGTGATTGCTTTGCTTGCAGCAATCGTGGCCATTTTTCTCGCATTTTTGCAGTTCGGCGAAAACCGCGATGCCGTCACCGAAGCTCTGCCGGATGAAAAACGCTATGACAAAATCACCCGCAATGAAAACAAGGCGGCGCAAAACCATCTGACCGGCCTTTCGGTCATCAAACCGGGCTTTGTCCGTTGGCTGGCCTTGCGCGTGGTTTACATCGTGATTGCGCTGGCTGGCCGCTATGCGTTCCGTCCAGGCTATCTTGCGGACATCAACACGATTCACTTCGCCCGCTGGGTGCGCATTCCCGGCACTGACAAACTGCTGTTTTTCTCCAATTACGGTGGCAGCTGGGAAAGCTATCTGGAGGATTTCATAACCAAGGCCAATTATGGCCTGACCGGCGTATGGAGCAATACATTCGGGTTTCCACGCGCCTGGCTGCTGTTTTTCAAGGGCGCCACCGATGGCGACCGTTTCAAGCGCTGGGCGCGGCTGCAGCAGATTCCGACCCTGTTTTGGTATTCAGCCTATCCAAATCTCGACACGCGCCGCATCCGCACCAATTCTGCAATCCGCCAAGGCCTGTGCGAAGGACGAACCGATGATGATGCGCGCAATTGGCTGGCGCAATTCGGTTCGCTGAGGCGTCCTGCCGAAAGGATTGAAACCGGAGAGGTTCAAGCCATTGCGTTCGGACCTATGGGCAAGCTGCCCTCCGGGACTCTTGTTGCCCTGAGGGTTCCCGAAAGCGTGCCGGTTGCCAACCGCAGGCAATGGATGGCCGGCCTGCGTGAAAAACTGGCCTTTGGTGACGCCATGCCGAAAGAGGAAGCTGCCATTGCCGCCTTCTCGCCGTCCGGGTTTCGCAGATTCGGCATGCAGTTCAATGCAGTGCTGGATCCATTGGATTCGTTCCCGCTTGCCTTCCGGCAAGGCATGCACAACGCCAGCCGGTCGCGCATTCTGGGCGATGCAGGCAAAAACGCGCCGTCTGCCTGGACATGGGGCAATGAGGCCAATCCGGTTGATGTGGTCGTGGCGCTCTACGGCAAGGATGAGACAACCGCCGTCCGTCAGGCCCGCAGCTTTGTTGCGCTGTCGAAGAAACTGGGCTTGGAAATTGCTGCTGAAATCCCGCTCACGGTTACAAAAAAGGACTTCGGGCGGAAAACGGATGTCGGTGTCGAGCCCTTTGGCTTCGCAGACGGCATTTCGCAGCCCATCATGCGCGGCACGCCGCGGGCGACATTTCCCGGCAGCGAAATGCACCGGGTGGCGGCAGGCGAATTCCTCTATGGCTATGCCGATGAGCGCGGCTACCATCCGCCTTCGGTGACGCTTGCTGCAGGGCTTGACCGCAATGGCCATTTGCCGGTCGCAATATCGGCGGAAGAAAAGTCCGATCCCTCACGCCATGACTTTGCGCGCAATGGCTCGTTTTTGGTCGTCAGGCAATTGCAGCAGCATGTTTCAAGCTTCGATGCGTTTTGCCAAGCCAAAGCTGCCGAACTAAAGGATGATGGGCGCGGCCCGGAAGGGGTGAGCGCGGAATGGATCGGCGCGAAAATGGTTGGCCGCTGGAAAGATGGCTCCTCGCTGGTCCGCAATCCGTATCATTCTCAGGGCCGCCCCATAGACAATGATTTCGCCTATGGCGAGGAGGACCCGCAAGGCCTCAAATGCCCGCTCGGCGCCCATGTCCGCCGGGCCAACCCGCGCGATTCGCTCGGCGAAGACCGCGGCCGGCAAACGGCGCTGGCCAAGCGCCACAAGATCCTGCGAATTGGCCGCGCATACACCCTGCCTGGCGGAAAAAAGGCAGGGGCAGAACAAGGCTTGATGTTCATGTGTCTGAATGCCGATATCGAACGGCAGTTTGAATTCATGCAGCAGACCTGGGTTGCGGCCAACCGGTTCCATGGGCTGGATGCCGAACAGGATCCGCTTCTGGGACCTGCGGACGGCCGCTTTACGATCCCCGTGGAGAACGGCAAGGTCGTGCTGCGCGGCCTTGGCGATTTTGTCACCATGCGCGGCGGCGGCTATTTCTTCATGCCGGGCAAGCGGTCGATTGATTTCATGATTTCAAGGCTATGAATATTCTGCCGCTCAACTGTCCAGTATGGAAAGCGCATGAAGCTGGCGCTGGTCGCGCACCAGAACCCGCCCGCGCTTGATGTCGATGAGATTGCGCAGGCGCCAGTCCTTGAGCGCCTTGTTTACCGATTCACGTGTTGCGCCAAGGAATTCGGCAATCTCGCTTTGGGAAATCCGGATCCAGCCTTCGCCGTCGGCCATCATGTCCCGCAGGAACAACAGCCGTTTGGCAAGCCTTTGCTCGATCGGCAACATGGCCTGATCGCCGAATTCGCCGCTGATCCAGCGCAGTCTTTGGCATAGCAATGCGATGACCGACTTGCAGATTTCCGGATTGGCAATGAGTCTTTCCATGAGCTGATTTCGGGACAAGGACACCAGCGAGCACTCTGTCAGGCAGGACACCGATGCGCTGCGCGGCCCGCCATCCAGTGCGCCGATTTCCCCGGCAAGGCTGTGGCGGGTTTCGAGATTGGCCACCAGCTTTCTGCCGGAAGCCGAATAGAAAGACACTTCCAGCGTGCCGCTCAAGACACCGTAAATCCGGTCGCCGGCATCGCCTTGAAGAAACAGCAAATGCCCGGCCCGATGGGGTTCGGCCGCACACCCGGCAAACAGCATCTCGAACTGCGCCTGTGTCAGCCTGGCAAAACGGGCATCATCGGGATGGGCGGCCGGTGGCAAATTGGGCAATCCCTTGAAGGCATGTGGCTTTGGAAGCAGGCTAATCCGGCCAATCAGGCTTCGCAACCGGCATGCAGAGCTTTCCCTGCGCCGCTTGCAACCCGATGCAAAAATGCTCAACCCAGAAGTATTCGCAGACGCTGGATGGAAATCACGATTCGCTTGTGATTCTATGACTTTGCACTGATTCGCTGGGGTAAGGCGGGGAAAAGGCGCATATGAGGCAGGGAAATCCTGCCCGGATCCAGCCAAAATACGGCGGAGAATTCCGCCAGTGGCCATGGGTCTCGTGCCATTCCTTCGATGTTCGGGTTTCATTCGAGTAAAACTTGCAGGTTTCGGCCTGTCATTTCGCCGCGCGTGAGCGCGGGCGCAGGAGTCATGTGTTTTGCATGCAGGCGGGCATGTCAAGACGGGACAGGTGATTGCGCGGGGGTTGCGGCGGATTGCTGCGGCCTCTGTGGCGCTGTCGTGCCTGCTGTTTGCTCCGCCTGCTCATTCCGGCGATTTCAACATCAACTGGGGCACTGCGCCATTCACATGGACTGCCGGCGCTGTTGGTCCGACGACATTCACCGCCACGGACCAGTACGGATTTCAGATTCAGGCTCGCTTCGGCATCACCCGCATTGGCGGCGCGGCTCTAGCAGGATATCCGGATGACTTGACCGGATTTGGCACCAACAGATCGATCTGGTTGGTATGGGACGCGGCTGCCGGCTCCAGCCTCATTGGCAGCTCGACCAATACCGCCACGATGGAAATCCTGTCCGGCGGATTGCCATTTGCCGTAAGCGGGCTGAGCTTTCAGGTTACGGATATCGACGCTGTCGACAACAATGCTGCGTCTGGCGACCGCTGCGACTTCGTCACGGCTACCGGCAACAATGGCAATCCGACGCTGACTTACGTGTCTGGCGTTGTCGCCAGCCGCAGCGTCCGCATTGGGCCGGGTGCGGGATCCGGATCGTCGCCAGCGCTCGCCGCCAACCAGGCGCAATGCATTTTCAATGTCGGCACACCGACTTCACCGATATCGAATGCCGATGATTTTGGCTCTATCCTGGCAAGATATCCGTCCGGCACCCACACGGCCACCATCGCCTATGACGAATCCATCGGCAACGTCTATGGCGTTCCCGGTTATAATGCCGCGGCGCGTGGCACCGGCGTTTGGGGCGCGACATTTTTCTCGGTGCTGAACACGATTTCGCTCGCCAAGGCCTCAACGACAACGCTGGTTACGGCAGTCGGCCAGGTCATCCCCTACACCTACACGATCACCAACAACGGCCCGCTGCCGATCAATACCGGCCAGAATGTCTATATCCAGGATTCCAAGATCGGCACGTTTTCCTGCGGAGTGATCGGAACGGCCATCCCGTCCGGCGGCACCTATGTCTGCAGCCAAAATTACACGACAGTCGCAGCAGATCTGACCACCGGCGCCAATCTGGACAATACGGCCATTGCCGGTGTCGGCACCGGCACGCAGGCGTTTGCAACCCGGCTGCAGTCCAATACAGCCGCTTATTCGATTCCGCGCGCCCCCCGGCTGCAGATTACCAAGGTATCGACCGGCGGTGTCGGCGGGTTCACCTTCAATGGCGACAATGGCTGGGGATCGCAGGTTGTCACCACAACGGTCAGCGGCACGGGCGTTACCGGCACGGTGAAGTATTTCACCACCTCCGGGCTCGCCGCCTATATGCAGGAGACCATTCCAGCCGGATATGAACTTGCGTCGGCAACGTGTTCGGGTCTGGGTGCGGGCGGAAATTATTCGGTCAACACAACGAACGGCCGGGTGGATTTTGACGCCGCCGCCATGGCAGCCGGGTCCAACATCGCCTGCACGTTCAACAATTCCCGCATTGACGCCGTCAACGACAATTTTTCGGCAGTGCCGATCAATGGCACGGGCGGCGGCGCCACTGCGACCGTGTTCACCAATGACACTTTGGCCGGCGCGGCTTTCGGCCCTGCTGCCGTCACGCCAACCCTGACCGCCAATGGCGGATTGACCGGCGCGATCTTGAACGCGGACGGCACCATCACCGTTCCTCCCGGAACGACGTCCGGCACTTACGTGCTGACCTACCAGATTTGTTCGGTCATCACCCCGGCCAGCTGTGATACGGCCACCGCCACAATTGTCGTTTCCGCTACCCCGCCAACCGGCGGCACAAGCTGCACCGGAACCAATCTTGCCAACAATGGCGGTGTGGAGCTGCCGTTCTTTGGAGCAGGCACAAATAACATGGTTTCGCCAACGGGCGTGCCCGGTTGGTCAA
>JBATMU010000067.1:0-1845 GCA_049289995.1 Rhizobiaceae bacterium
ATTTCATCTGCCGAAACGCATCCACCATTCGCCCATGCTCTTGCAGGTGCGGGATTTCTTCCCTGAGCGCGGCAAGTTCAGCATGGACCGTTTCCAGCTGATGGATTTTGACTTCGCCTGATTTTGAGGGCGCATTACGGACATCCGAACGTGAAACCCATGCTGAAGCGAATTGCCATTAATTCTGCGCTTGAAGCCATTGCGCTTTTCAGGCTTTGGCGTTTTCTGCCCGGCGCGTCCGGACGCGGCGTGATATTTACGCTGCATCATGTTCGCCCCGCTTCAGCACAAGCGTTCAACCCCAACCGTCACCTTGAAGTGACGCCCGAGTTTTTGGAGCAAGCGATCCTTGCCGCCAAAGAGGCGGGCCTGCAGCCTGCCCGCCTGGAGGATTTGCCGGCACTTTTGGCCGCGCCGGGCTCAACGCGCAAATATGTCTGCTTCACCCTTGATGACGGCTACCGCAACAATGCCGAATTTGCCGCACCGGTTTTCCGCAAGCACAATGTCCCCTACACGATTTTCATTTGCCCGGGCTTCGTGGCGAGGACGCGGACGATCTGGTGGGAGACGGCAACGGAACTTTTGCGAAGGGCCAATTCAATCCGGTTTGATTTCGGCGCGGGCGATGAAAATGTGCCATGCGCGACAGAAGCCGAAAAAATGGCGGCATTCGAGCGCCTCGCCGAACTTGTGGATACCACGGACGAAAATGACGCTGTTGCCCGCATTGATGCGCTGGCGCTCGCCTGCGGAGTTGACCCGGTTTCCTATGTCGAACGCGAAGTCATGAATGAGGCAGAACTTGCGCAGCTTGCCCTGGACCCGCTGGTGACATTTGGCGGCCATACGCTGACCCATTGCAATTTGGCACGCGTTTCCCAAACACGGCTGGAAGATGAAATCAGCACATCCTGTCGGATCGTCAGCAACTATTCCAGCCGGGAGACCCGTTCGTTTTCCTATCCCTATGGCTGGAAAAGCGCTGCAGGCCAGCGTGAGTTCGCCGCCGCTGCCAAAGAAGGGTTGGCAATCGCCGTAACGACCCAGCCCGGCGTGTTGCGCACGGCCGGCAATCCCACCGCGCACAATCGCGTTTCGCTGAACGGCCTCTACCAGAAGAAGCGCTATGTCAGGGCGCTAATTTCAGGTGTGGCGTTCACGCTCCTGCCGACTTGAACGTCCGCGCCGCGCACCCTTCACCCCGCCCTGATCAGATCCGCCAGGCTTTTTGATCCCAGCGTCTGCAAGAAGGCCGCCCGCGCCTGGCCAAGCAGTCCGCGCAGGCGGCAGCCTGGCATGAAGGTGCAGCGGTCGTTGTGAAAACACTCCGCGACATGGAAATCCGGCTCGATGGCTTCCACCACCTTGCGGATCGAGATGGTTTCAGGCGGCAGGGCGAGCCTTATGCCGCCGGAACGGCCGCGCACCGAGGCGACAAAACCGGCGGACGCCAGCGCTTGGGCGGTTTTCATCAAATGGTTCTTGGATGCGCCGAATTGCCTCGCCAGCGCCTCGACCGGCACAACGGTCTCGCTGGCGCGGCCGAGCGTTATCAGGATGCGCAGGGCATGATCGGTTTGCAGGGTCAGGCGCATGGCAGCGGCTCCACGTCGCAGGCAGGGGTATTGCATTCGGCAGCTCCGCGCAATACTGGTATTTGAAATTCCAGTTTAAGGACGCGCCATGAACCTCCTCCTGAAAATCCTGTTCTGGCCCGGAACCTTCGTGCTCGGCCTGCTCGGCGTTTCCGTCGATGAAGACAGCGGCATTGTCCGCTCGTTCATCAATGCCAGCGTTTGGGGCGGCATCGCGCTCGGCATAGCGCTGCATTATCTGGACTGA
>JBATMU010000068.1:0-11137 GCA_049289995.1 Rhizobiaceae bacterium
GAACTATCTTGGCCTCAAGCCGGATTCCCGCGAGCAGGCGGATCTCGACAAGGCGGAAGCGGCAATGCTCGCCATTCGCCCGCATGTGCGCAAATTCCACTCGTCAGAATATATCAATGCGCTGGCCAATGGCGACATCTGCGTGGCTATCGGCTTCTCTGGCGACATGTTCATCGCGCGCGACAGGGCAACTGAAGCCGATCAAGGCGTGGAAATCGCCTATTCCGTGCCGCAGGAAGGCGCTTATATGTGGTTTGACCAGATGGCCATTCCGGCTGACGCCAAGCATGTCGAAGAAGCCCATGCCTTCCTCGATTACATCATGCGTCCGGACGTGGCGGCAAAGGCTTCGAACTTCATTTCCTATGCCAATGGCAACAAGGCCAGCCAGGAATTCATCGACAAGGAAATTCTCGGCGATCCGTCGATTTTTCCTGACGAAAAAACCTTGGCGAAGCTTTTCACGACATCGCCGCTTGGTCCCAAAGAACAGCGTGTTTTCACGCGGATCTGGACCAAGATCGTCACCGGCCAATAAAAAAATCATCGACCCCGGCTGAAAAGCCGGGGTCTTTTTCTTTCAGGCAGAATGGAGCGGGACATGAAATCTTTGGGCAGCATAAGGCGCAGTTTCTCGCCATGGACCGATCCGTCCGCCAAGCCGTACATTTCGATTGAAAACGTCACCAAGCGCTTTGGCGATTTCACCGCCGTCGACGAACTGACACTGACCATCTTCGAGCGCGAGTTCTTCGCGCTTCTGGGCGCGTCAGGCTGCGGAAAATCCACGCTGTTGCGCATGTTGGCGGGGTTCGAAAACCCGACCTCCGGCCGCATCCTGCTCGATGGTCAAGACATGGCTGGCATTCCGCCTTATCGCCGCCCGGTCAACATGATGTTCCAGTCCTATGCCTTGTTCCCGCACATGACAGTCGAGCAGAACATCGCCTTCGGCCTCAAGCAGGACGGCATGCCCAAGCCCGATATCGAGGCGCGCGTCGCCGAAATGCTCGCTCTGGTCAAGCTCGGCCAATTTGCCAAGCGCAAGCCGCACCAATTGTCCGGCGGCCAGCGCCAGCGCGTGGCGCTTGCCCGCTCGGTTGCCAAGCGGCCGAAAGTGCTTTTGCTCGACGAGCCGCTCGGTGCGCTCGACAAGAAGCTGCGCGAGGAAACGCAATTCGAGCTGATGGATCTCCAGCAGGAGCTTGGCCTGACCTTTGTCGTGGTCACCCATGATCAGGAAGAAGCCATGACCATGGCCGACCGCATTGCGGTCATGGACAAGGGCAAGGTCATTCAGGTCGCCCCGCCCGCCGATGTCTATGAAGCGCCCAATTCGCGTTTTGTCGCCGATTTCATCGGCAGCGTGAACACGTTTGAAGGCACGGTCGGCAAGGCAGGCGACGGCAGGATCGAAATCGCCGCCAAGGATGGCTTTGCCATTCATGCCGAATGCTTGGGCGCGCCGGTTTCCGGCACGACGGTCTGGTATGCCATCCGCCCCGAAAAAGTCAGGGTCTCGCGTAAAGCCCCCGCCAATACGTCATCCAATGCCGCCAAAGGCGTGGTTTATGACATCGCCTATATGGGCGATATGACTGTTTACAATATCAAGCTCGACAGCGGCAAAGTGGTGCGGACCTCGGTGGTCAATGCTTCGCGCAGCGCCGAAGACCAGATGTCATGGGACGATGAGGCCTGGGTGTCATTCGCACCCGATGCCGGCATCGTCCTGAAAGGGTGAAGGCCATGCAACGCCTTGCCACCGCCATCTTCAGCCGCCTTGCCATTGTCATTCCCTATGCCTGGCTGGTCGTGTTTTTCCTGGCTCCGTTTCTGATTGTCCTGAAAATCTCGTTTTCGGAAACGGCCATCGCCATGCCGCCCTATACGCCGGTGTTTCGCGCCGAAGAGGGGCTGGCTGGTCTTTGGGAAAACATGAAGTCATTTTCCGGCTTCAACTATGCGTTCCTGTTTGAGGACGCGCTCTACGTGAATGCCTATGTGTCGAGCGTGGTTATTGCTGCCATATCGACCTTTTTGACGCTGCTGATCGGTTTTCCGATCGCCTATGGCATGGCGCGCGCACCCGCCACCGTGCGCCCGACTTTGCTGATGCTGGTCATCCTGCCGTTCTGGACGAGCTTCCTGATCCGCGTTTATGCGTGGATCGGCATTCTCAAGCCCGAAGGCCTGCTCAACCAGCTGCTGATGGCCATCGGCGTCATCGACGAGCCGCTCATCATCATGAACACCCATGCCGCCATCTTCATCGGCATCGTCTACTCCTACCTGCCTTTCATGGTGCTGCCGCTCTATTCCACGCTCGAGAAGATGGATTATTCGCTGATCGAGGCCGCCCAGGATCTTGGCTGCCCGCCAATCACGGCCTTCTGGAAAATAACCTTTCCGCTGGCCATTCCCGGCATCGTTGCCGGCTGCCTGTTGGTCTTCATTCCGGCCACTGGTGAATTCGTCATCCCCGATCTGCTCGGCGGGTCGCAAACCCTGATGATCGGCAAAACCCTGTGGAACGAGTTCTCCGCCAACCGTGACTGGCCCTTGTCGTCGGCGGTTGCCATCATCCTGCTCATTCTGCTTGTCGTGCCGATAGTCTGGTTCCAGAACGCGCAAGCCAAGGCTCAGGAGTCGGGCAAATGAATACATCCTGGTCGCGCTTCAATATCGTTTCCATCGTTCTTGGCTTCTCGTTCCTTTATCTGCCCATCCTGCTTTTGGTGATCTTTTCGTTCAACGAGTCCAAACTGGTCACAGTCTGGGGCGGGTTTTCGACCAAATGGTACGGCTCGCTCCTGCACAATCAAGCCATTGTCGACGCAGCCTGGGTGACCATTCGCGTCGCGCTTTTATCCGCCACTGCCGCCACCATTCTTGGCACGCTGGCGGCCATTGCGCTCACGCGTTTCACCAGGTTCCGTGGACGGCTCCTGTTTTCCGGCATGGTGTTTGCACCGCTGGTCATGCCCGAAGTCATCACCGGCCTGTCGCTGCTCCTGCTGTTTGTGGCCATCGGTCTTGACCGCGGCTTTCTGACCGTGCTTCTGGCCCATATCACTTTCACCATGTGCTTTGTCGCCGTCGTGGTTCAGTCGCGCCTGATGACCTTTGACCGGTCGCTTGAGGAGGCGGCGATGGACCTTGGCGCAACGCCGGTCCGGACGTTTTTCCAGGTGACGCTGCCTGTCATCCTGCCGGCCATCATTTCGGGCTGGATGCTGGCATTCACCTTGTCGCTTGATGATCTGGTCATTGCCAATTTCACCTCCGGTCCGGGCGCCACGACCTTGCCGATGAAGATTTACAGCCAGGTGCGGCTGGGCGTGACGCCGGAAATCAATGCGATCTGCACGCTGATGATCGCCGTTGTTGCCTTGGGCGTCATCGCGGCATCGCTGGTCAACAAGCAGCGCGAAGTGCAAAGGCAGCGCGACGAGCAGGCCGCCCAGCGCGGGTGAAACGCATTAGCCGCGCGGCGGCCTCAGGATCGAGACGACAAACCAGATCGGCAGCACCACCATCAGGCCAAGCACCAGATTGGGAATGGCCCAGACCGCGCCGCGTTCGAGAAACGCCATGATGGTTTCGGGCGTTAGGCCGATTTCGCGCAGCACGTCATTGGCAGATAGATCAAGCGCGGACAAACCCGCGCCGGTCATCACCGAAGCGATGCCAATCTTGATTGTCGCAAGCAGAAACTTGTACACGCGCGGACCCCAGCCGAATCGCTGCATGATACAGGAAATTCGGGCTGCTGGGCGAGGGTGGTCAGGGTCTGGCTTGCGGCGATATAAACGGCGTGCGCCATGAACCGCCGGCGAAAAAGGGCAGGGCGGGTTCGCCGTCGCCGGGGTCAATCGCGCCGGTCAGCGCAAGGCTGCGGTCGCCAATATGGGTAACGCCCCGCAACACGATCCGCTCCTTTTCCAAGGTGATCTCTGCGGTGCCGATTTGCGCGATACCGTCCTTGATTGTCGCCTTCAGCACGCCGCCGCGAGTAGGTTGGGCCGTGTGGCTTATTCCTGACATGCCGAAGAAACCGGATTCACGGACTAAAGACTTGAAAGCCGTGATGTCGGGCGCTGCCAGAACGCCCTCCCCCAGTGTCGCGCTGAATTCCCCTTCGGCGCCTGCCAGATAACCTTTCCAGCCGTGAAACGGTCCGGCGAGGGAAAATGATGCATCCAGACTGGCCCTGGTCAGGCTCTTGCGCCCGATCAAGGCGCTTTCAGCCGCTCCTGCATCCATGCCAGACGCCGTCAGGAAGGCAGTGCAGTTCGCGGATTCCCGTCGCAATCCCGCCATCAGCGTCCCGCCAAAGGCAGCCGCTTCCGAAATCAGGAAGGATGCCCGCCCGTCCGCAAGCGCCGCCGAGGAAGCCAGACCGGTCATCTCGATGCCGAACAGCGACGCTGTTGCAGCAGAAATGCGCAAATCCAGCTTGTTGAAAAAGCTGCCGCCGGCTGGCGGCGCATCTTTCAGCGACTCTTCGGCAAAGGGCAGGAAAATGCCGAGGTCCAGCGTGTCGAAAGCCAGAGTGCCGGACAGGGATCGCACATCATCTGCTTCGCCATAATCCAGCACGCCGCGCGCCTGACCTTGCCCCAGTCCAAGAACGAGATTGCCCAAAACAGCTTTTTTTCGGCTCCCGCTCACCGAAGCCGATAGATGGAACGGTTCCGCTGCGCCCGTACCCGGGATTGCCAGCCAGTCCATCCCTGCTTGCAGGGACGCCATGTCAGCGGTTAGCGCGCCATTGATCTGGCCGTCTCCGCCGAGCGCCGCCTTGCCTTCAAATGCAATCTCCCCGGCCGGCGATTTCCCATCGAATTCCAACTCCGTTTCGCTGCCGGCCAGAAATGTCAGATAGTCAGCGATCTTCACCGATATGTCCGCCGCAAGGCCATTCCAGACCAGCGACGCCTGCATTTTCGTGCGGCCGGATGACGGTTGAACGGCAATCCTGCCGGTGACGGATTCCGCCGATGCCAAACCGCCTTCCGGTTCAAGACGGCCATTTGCAAAAGAGATGATTTGCGGCATTCGCGCCGCCCAGGCAACTCTTGTGGCGTCATCACCTTGGGCGCTGTCGAGCTGGCCGGCCAGCCGCGCCTGGTTTGCTGAAATCATGTTGCCGATTCCGCCAAGAATGATGTCACCGGGCGCCAACCTGTCCAGATGCAAGACGGGTTCATCCAGCATCAGGCCTGTAATCCTGATCTTGCCGGACAAGGCGGCAAACGGATCAAGCGCCAACGTGGCGCTGCGCATCGCCAGGATGGGCGCCTCCTCCGGATCTGTTCGTGCATGCAACGATGGTTCGGTCAGCACAGCGGCGAAAGATGGCCAGATGCGAATGACCGGAACGCCGGCCATTTTCACCTGCAAGCCGGATATGGCCGCCAGTTCGTTGGTGATCCTGGCGCTGACAATCTGCGTGGAGGCCAGGAAAGGCATGGCAAAGAACAGGCATGCGAGCACGCCCGCTGCTCCGCCAAGCCAGGACAAACCTTTCGAGACCGACCGCTTCACCCCGTACCCTGTTTGCTGCAATTTCCCGGTCCGACGCATTGCCGCCATCATTGGGGCGGGGTCAAGGCCGGTCGGCGCTGCACGGCATTGTCGCCTGCCCGCCGGGCGAGGGCAATATCTTGAAGCGAAATACATGCGCTCGCATCAGTTGCGGCAAATTTTCACGACGTCCGCAGGCGTTGCGGGGCCGAAAGGTTAACAATATGTGAATTCAAAATTTACCGCGTTCATATGCCGGAGAGAACACAACGCCTTTTTAACATTTCCGGTAAGGACTTGTTAACGCGATGCCGCCAAAAGTGCCTTCAACACGAGGGCGGCCAGCTGCCTTCAACTTTTCAGATCCGGACATTCGGATTGCCCGCCCGCAGACAGCAGACACATTTTGAGGCGCCTTCGGGCGCCTTTTTCTTTGCATAGGTCAGCGTCCTGGTCCCCGATCAAATGCGCGCTTCCTCATCGCCCATCAAGGCGCGCGACAGGGCAATGACCGGTGCGACTGCCACCACAATGATCAAGAGGGCTGCAACCGAGCCTTGTTCCGGCACGCCGCGCGAAGCGCTTTCGTACACATGGGTCGCCAGTGTTGAAAATCCGAATGGCCGCAACAACATGGTCGCCGACAATTCCTTGATCGTATCGACAAACACCAGCACTGCCGCTGTCTGGATGGCAGGTTTCAGAAGCGGCAGCATGACGCCAATTGTCGATTGCGCCGGAGATCGGCCCAGACTGCGTGCGGCATCATCGAGGTTGGGCGGCAGCTTTTCGTATCCGCCGCGAATGGCCCCTTCTGCCAGCGCCAGAAAGCGGATGGTCAATGCGATCACCACCGCAGCCGCAGTACCGGTCAACAGCAACCCCGTCGATATGCCGAATGTCTGGCGCATGAACATGTCGTAAAGGCTGTCCATGCGTGCCAGCACAAACAGCAGGCCGATAGACAGGATTGTTCCGGGAATGGCATAGCCTGATATCGCCAACCGCGAAAACAGCGTGACGGCCCCGGAACGGGCGTTGCGCGACGCATTCAGAAGCATAAGCGCAATGCTCACAGTGGCCAAAGCCGTTGCGCCAGCGGCCGCCACGCTGTTGAACAGCGCAGCGATCAGTGCGGGATCCGAAAACAGATGCAGTCGCCGCATGGCAAACCCGCCAAAGACCAGAAGCGGTATGCCGAAACCGAAAAATACCGGCAATGCAGCTGCGGAAAAAGCTGCCGCCGCGCGCCAGCCGCTCAACTCTGACCGCGAAGCCTGTGCTTTCATGTGCGTGGCGCGCCCGCCCTGAAACCGCTGGCTGCGCCGCGCCCATTGCTCGGCCAGCACCAGCGCCAAAACCAGCACCAGCATCAAAGCTGAAATCTGCGCTGCCCCTTCAAGGCTGTTGCGGTTGAGCCAGGTCGAGAACACCGACAAGGTCAGGGTCCGCACGCCAAGATATTCGGCCGCACCGACATCGTTGAGCGCTTCCATCAGCGCCAGCGCCAGCCCCGCTGCCAGCGCCGGGCGCGAGACCGGCAGCAAGATGCGAAAAAATACGGCCCCCGGCCGGGCCCCCAGCATGCGGGCCGCGTCCGCCAGATTGCGTCCCTGCATCATGAAAACCATGCGTGCAGTCAAATAGACATAGGGAAACAGCACCGAAGACAGGACAATTGCCGCACCAATGGTCGAGCGAACGTCCGGAAACCAATAGTCCCGCGCGCTTTTCCAGCCAAACATCATGCGCAGCAGCGTTTGCGGAGGACCGGTAAAATTAAAAAAATCAGTCCATGCATAGGCGGCCAGATAGGGCGGGATGGCCACCGGCAAAACCAGCGCAAAGGCCAGAAACCGCCGCAGCGGAAAATCATGATTTGCGATGATCCAGGCGCTGGTAATGCCGATGGACAGCGTGCCGATGGCCACAAGCGCCAAAAGAATGAGTGTCGTGGCCACAGCACCGGGCAGAACTGTTCGGGCAAGGTGGGAAATGTCGGCGGTGCCGCCTTGCAGGGCCACACCGATCAGCGCCGCGACCGGCAATAGCACCAAGGCGGCCACAAGGCCGGATACCAGATAATGACCAACCCGCCGCGGCTGCCTGGACAGCGGCGCGGCGGGCCGTCGGATTGCCAGGGGATCAGTTGCCGGGACCGTCATCAAGCCCGGTCCGGTCGACCATTTCCGATGCCGCCTTGCGGTTTGCGGCAAGTTCGGTCAGCGCCAACCCGTCCGCCTTCAATGTGCCAAGTCCGGCCACAAACTCCGAGGCTGAAACGCCTGCTTTGACCGGATATTCGTAAACCTGTGCGGCATAGACCTTTTGTGCAGTATCGCCGGCTAGGAACTCCATCAGCTTGATGGCCGCATCCTTGTGTGGGGCATGCTTTGCCAGCGCCATGCCGGACACATTGACATGGGTCGCACCATCCTCGAAAGCCGGGAAAATGACATGCATGGCCTTCGCCCAGTCCTTTTGCTCCGGTTCCTTGTCATTGTTGGCCATCAGGCCGATATAATAGGTGTTGCCGAGCGCGATATCGCATTCTCCGGAGAAAATGCCCTTGGCCTGGCTGCGGTCATTGCCATCCGGCTTGCGCGCCAGATTGGATTTGAGCCCCTGCATCCATGCTTCGGTCTTCTCGGCGCCCCAATGGGCAATCATCGCTGAAAACAACGAGATGTTGTAGTCATGCTGGCCGGAGCGCATGCAGATCCGCCCCTTCCATTTAGGGTCGGCAAGATCGGCATAGGTCAAAGCCGTTTCCGGAACCCGCTCATTTGAGGCATAGACAACTCGGGCGCGCTGGGTCAGCGCAAACCACTGGCCTTGCGGCTCGCGCAACGGCGCGGGAATGGCTGCGGCCAATGCCGTACTGTCGACCGGCTGGGTTATGCCTTTTTCCGCCGCCAGAATCAGCTTGGATATGTCGGTGGACAGGATGATGTCGGCGGGCGAATTTTCGCCTTCTGCCAGTATGCGTTCTTCCAGGCCCTTGTCGAGAAACAGCAATTCCGTGGCAATGCCTGTCTCGGCGGTGAACGCGTCGAGTACAGGCTGCATCAGGTCAGGCTGGCGATAGGAATAGATGGCGACCGTGTCGGCGGCCAGAACCGGGTTGGCAAATGCGCCAGCCAAAACGATGGACCCGGCAAGCAGGCGCCGGAAAAACAAGAGCGTCATGGTGTCTCCTAACCTTCAGGGTTCAAGGCCCTGTGGAACGAGTGATGGTGCTTGCTGCCCGAGCAGCAACCGGCCTTTCGCCCGGATAAACGGGTCAGTCAAGGAAATTGCGCAACAAAATCATAAGTTTATAATGATTCTAAACTTGAGGCGCGGTGACAGCTCCACCTATTCCGCCAGAACACGGGTCGATGGGAAAGAGATCTCGATCATCGTGCCTTCACCGGGCGTTGAATGTATGAGGAATTTTGCCCTGTTGGCTTCAACCATGGCCTTGGTGAGCGGCAGGCCAAGCCCGGTGCCGTCGCTGCGGCCGCTTGTCACCGTGTTCACCTGCCGGAACGGCTTGAGAGCAAGTTCGATCTCCGGCCGCGACATGCCGATCCCGGTATCGCGCACCCGCATGATGACATCGCCGGACGCTTCATAGGACGTCGAAACGATCACCTGTCCGCCGGCATTGGTGAAGCGAACGGCATTTGACAGAAGATTGAGTGCGATCTGCTTGACGGAACGCAGGTCGGCAACCACGTCGGGAAGGCCGGATGCCAGCGACGACCGGATGATGACACGTTCGCGATTGGCGAGCGGCTGCATCATGGAAACAGCGCCTGACAAGGTTTCGTTGAGGCTGACCGCCTCGAAATGCATGTCCTGGGCGCCAGCCTCTATTTTGGAAATGTCGAGAAGGTCGTTGACCAGATCCAGCACATGGCTGCCCGAGCGGTTGATGTCGCGCAGATAGTCGCGGTAACGGTCATTGGCGACCGGGCCAAACTTCTCGTCCAGCATCAATTCGGAAAAGCCGATGATTGCATTGAGCGGTGTGCGGATTTCATGGCTGATGCGGGCAAGGAAATCGGTTTTCTGCGCTGATGCGGCTTCCGCCAGCCGCCGCGCCTGCCCAAGTTCCTCTTCGGCCCGCTTCCATTGGGTAATGTCGCGCAGCACGGCGCAAAAACCTGAATCGGCCGGCAAACGCCCGATCGTCATGAACAACGGTATGAAGCGGCCCTTGGCTTCCCGCCCAATCACTTCGCGCCCGTCATTGAGAACGCTTGCCACGCCATTTTCGGTCAGGCCGGACAGGTAGTCGCGCGCCGCGCGCTGGCTTTCCACGGCAAACAGCGAGACAAATGGTTTTCCCGCCACTTCGCCGCTGTCAAAACCAAACAGCGCCTCGGCGGCCCGGCTGACCGACCGAATCTTGCCATCCATGCCGATCAGCACAATGCCGTCGGTTGCCGTGTCCAGTATGGTGTCCAGTTCCGCCACGCGCTGTTCAAGCTCGCGGTTGGCATCGGCCAGGGGATTGCCCGTCGCAATGAGGGTTTCAACAGGCTGCTCGGCCGTTTCCGTCATCGGCCGCAGCGAAAGCAGAAGGGCTTTGGAATTGCCCCATGGGATGGATTGCAGATGCGCTTCAACAGGTTTTTCTGCGCCGCCGCGCATGACAAGCCGCAGCATCCGGCCTGTGTCGGCATCGGTTTCGCCGTCGTCATCGCCGTCCGCAAACAGCGCTCCAATCCCGCCCGCTGCCTCAAGTTGGGCAAGGCTGTCATAGCCGGTTACCGCAAGGAATTCGTCATTGGCATGGTGAAGGCGGTCGCCGGAATGCACGAGCAGCGGCAACGGCAAGCGGTCGAGCACTGCCAGATCAGGGCCTGGCACAGTGACGTCTTCTTGGACGCCAGCTTCCGGGCCCGCTTCGGCGTACGGCAAAACCTGCCTGGCCTCGTCTGCCTTTATCGAAACAGCGGCAAGGCCTGATTCAACGGTTTCGTCGCCGGTGTCACGCTGTATGTCGTCAACACTGGATGCATCCGCCCGCGCAAGGCCTTCCTTTGCCAATCGGTCGGCGATTTCCTTGAAAGCCGACTGTTCGGTATTGCTGAGCAATGGACCGGCCGCCTGCGGCGCGGCAGGCCGATGCTCGGCCAGACGGATGATCTTGTCGGCCTCTCGCCGTTCAGGCGTAACAGACGGCGCAAGTGCGGGGACTTCGCCATGAAACGGGTCGTCTGCCGCAATGTCAGCGGGTTCGATGATTTCCGGCTCTTTGTCCGGCGCAACTGCCTCTTGCGGCATGCCGCCGCCCGCCAAAGCCATGCCGATGCGTTCAGGATCGCGCACCACGTCGCCCATCCGGAGAACGCCAAACCCCTTGAAGCCTTCAAAGCTCCGGTCGCGTGAATAAGCGGGCAGGGCGGCCAGATCGACTGGCGCTTTCAATTCAGTTCCGGCGATGGGCCACATCACGCAGCGCCCGGACCAGGTGTCGCGCCGTTCCAGCAGCGACGCGATTTCCCCGTCCCCGTCCAGACCGAAGACCCGGGCGATGTCTACAAAGGTACGGCCGATAATATCGGCGGCGGGTGCGCCGACCGCGGTGGCAAATTCACCGGATATGGCGCTGAAC
>JBATMU010000069.1:0-3195 GCA_049289995.1 Rhizobiaceae bacterium
GTCCATGCCGCCGCACCGAGGCTTGCAATCGCCGCAATGCTGGTTTTTGCCGCCGTCCATTGCACGCAGGACCAGCAGGCAACCCTATCGGTAAGGGAAAGTTTTGCGTTCATATACCTGTCCTCAAACCGGCTTGTCGCCGACGGAATTGTCTGGCCGCCAGCCCTTGGCCAGCTTCTTGGCCTGCTTGACCCATTCATCACGGGAAGCGCGGCCCTTGAAGCCTTCAAGCCGCGCATCAACCCAATTGAGTTCCGCTTTTCCCCAGGCGGCGATCTGGTCGAAGTGCCAGACGCCCATGGTGTTGAGCATCTTTTCGAGCTTCGGCCCGACGCCCCAGATCAGGCTCAGATCATCACCCTTGCCGCCGCGCGGTTTGGCCATAAGGTCCGGCTTCTGTTCGGCGGCAGGCTTGGCGGCGGGTGCGGCCATCAGCGAGGCGGCACTTGGCAAGGATGACGGTTTCAGCCGCGCGCCCGGCCTGGGCGGATTGAGTTGCTGGGCAGGCCGCACCGGCACAGCCCTGGCTTCGGCAAGGGCTGCAGCCTCGATGACCGACATCACCCGCTTGGCAGGCTCGGCTTTCGGCGCTTCGGCCTTGACGGCCGGCGCTGCAAGTTTCGGCGAAGGCTTGGCAGTTTCAGCTTTGGGGGCAGGCTTTGGCGCTTCAACCTTGGGCGCGGGCTTGGTGGCTTCGGACTTGGGCGCTGGCTTGGCAGCCTCGGTTTTTGGCGTAGGCTTGGCGGCTTCGGCGGCAGGCTTGGCTGCCTCAGCCTTGACCGCATCTTCACTCTTCGGTGCAACAGCCTGTTTCTGTGCGGCTTTCGCCGCCTTGTCGCGCGTCGATTTGAGAACGGCTTTTTCGTCTTTCAGCGCGGTCAGGCCGGTCAGCGGGGCCGACAGCCAGCGGCCGTTCTGCGGGCCGACAGGCACGGAAGCGCCCTTGCCGGCTTCAAACTGGTCAATGATTTCGCCGAGCCGCTCAGGCGTCAGGTCTTCATAGGCATCCTTGAAAATCATGACCATCGGCGCATTCACGCAGGCGCCCAGGCATTCCACTTCTTCCCAGGACAAGGTGCCCTTGTCGTTGAGATGGAAAGGTTCGGCATGGATTTTGGACTTGCAGACCTTGATGAGCTCTTCGGAGCCGCGCAGCATGCAGGGCGTGGTGCCGCAAACCTGCACATGGGCGCGCGTGCCGACAGGCGCCAGCTGGAACTGCGTGTAAAAAGTCGCCACTTCCAATACGCGGATCTTTGGCATGTCCAACAGGCCGGCGACATGCTCGATCGCCGCCTGGCTAACCCAGCCTTCCTGCTCCTGCGCCAGCATTAACCGCGGAATGACCGCCGATTGCTCGCGGCCCTTGGGATATTTCTTCTGCCATTTCTTCACCTCCGCGCTCATCGCCCGGTTGAAGGCGAAGGAAGCGGGCTGGACTTTGGCATCTGCAAGACGGCGGACGGACATCAGCGGTCAACCTCACCAAAAACGATATCGAGGGAGCCGAGAACGGCGGAAACGTCGGCCAGCATGTGGCCGCGGCAAATGAAATCCAGCGCCTGCAAATGCGCAAAACCCGGCGCGCGCAGCTTGCAGCGATAGGGCTTGTTGGAACCGTCGGAGACCAGCCAGACGCCGAACTCGCCCTTCGGCGCCTCGACGGCGGCATAGACCTCGCCGGCCGGCACCTTGTAGCCTTCGGTGTAAAGCTTGAAATGGTGGATCAGCGCTTCCATCGATCGCTTCATCTCGCCGCGCTTGGGCGGCACGATCTTGCCGTCAAGCGTCGAGACCGGACCAACCCTTTCCTTGCCGAGCAGCAGTTCGACACACTGGCGGATGATTTTGGCCGATTGGCGCATCTCTTCCATGCGGATCAGGTAGCGGTCGAAGCAATCGCCATTCCTGCCGACCGGAATGTCGAAATCCATGTCGGCATAGCATTCATAGGGCTGGCTCTTGCGCAAATCCCAAGCAGCGCCCGACCCGCGCACCATGACGCCGGAAAAGCCCCAGGCCCAGGCATCCTTCAGGTCAACAACGCCGATATCGACATTGCGCTGCTTGAAAATACGATTTCCCGTCAACAGGTTATCGAGATCGGATACGGTTTTCAGGAACGGATCGATCCATTTGCCGATGTCTTCGACCAATTGGTCGGGCAGGTCCTGATGGACGCCGCCCGGCCGGAAATAGGCCGCGTGCAGGCGCGCGCCGCAGGCGCGCTCGTAAAACACCATCAGCTTTTCGCGCTCTTCAAAGCCCCACAGCGGCGGGGTCAGCGCGCCGACGTCCAGCGCCTGGGTTGTGAGGTTGAGCAGATGCGACAGGATGCGGCCGATCTCGGAATACATGACGCGGATGAGCTGGCCGCGCTTGGGCACGGTGATGCCCATCAGCTTTTCGACCGCCAGCGCAAAGGCGTGTTCCTGGTTCATCGGCGCGACGTAGTCGAGCCGGTCCAGATAGGGCAGCGCCTGCAGATAAGTCTTGGTCTCGATCAGCTTTTCGGTGCCGCGATGCAGGAGGCCGACATGCGGATCGGCGCGGTCAACCACTTCGCCGTCAAGCTCCAGCACAAGGCGCAGCACACCGTGCGCGGCCGGATGCTGCGGGCCGAAATTGATGTTGAAATTGCGGACAGCGGTTTCAGGCATGGGGGCGCGCCTTTCGGCTCAAGCGAATAGCCAATAGCGAATAGCGAATAGCAAGAAGCATCTACGCCTTCTCCTGCAGATTTCTGATCATCGCCCGCACCATTTTTCCCAATTCTTCTGCGTTGGCCAACAAGGCCTTGCATCTGATTTCCTCGGCAAAACCCAGTCTCGCCGATATCAACAGATGCGTCTCCAATTCTTTCAGCGAACCCTGTGCAACTCTGAGAAACTGGATGAAATTTCCCGTAGTTTCCCGTCCGTGCCCTTCAGCGATGTTTGCGGCAATGGATGTTGCTGCTCGTCTGATCTGGCTCACCAATCCGTACATTTCGTCTTTGGGATAGGCATTTGTCAGAACGTAGCTGCTTTCAGCCATGTCCATGGCCATCTGCCAAATTCGCAAATCTTTGTAAGACTGGACCGCCAAACCACCACTTCCCTATTCGCTACTCCCTATTCGCTATTCGCCACTACCCCTTCGCCTTCTCATCCCCCGGCAGCACGTAGTCCGTGCCTTCCCAGGGCGAGATGAAAT
>JBATMU010000070.1:0-3245 GCA_049289995.1 Rhizobiaceae bacterium
GTGCAGGACGCCTCACATGGAGCTGGGCAGACGCGGCCGGTGAATTCCGGGAAATTGTTGGTCGAGTGCAGGTTGACCGAGGCCTCTTCCCACTTGCCGGTATAGACAAGATCATTCCAGTCGGGGATCTGGTTGTTCACCGGACAGCCATTGTGACAATAGGGAATGCCGCAATTCATGCAGCGCGCCGCCTGGTCGCGCGTGCCTTCGTCGCCGAGCGGAATGATGAATTCCCGGTAATTGCGGATACGGTCGGCCGCCGGCAGATACTTGCGGTCGCGCCGGTCGATCTCGAGGAAGCCTGTTACCTTGCCCATTGTCTCATTCCGTCCGTTTGCTTTGCGCCGCTCAACGCAGCCAGTTTTCAACCTTCAATCCCGGCACGCGGGAATCTGCGCGCTCCCTGCCTGTATGGCGGCGCCTCACTCCGCCGCCACGCCCATCCGGGCGCGTTCCATGTCGGCCAGCGCCCGCCGGTATTCGACCGGCATGACCTTGCGGAATTTCGGCAGGAAATGCGCCCATTCGTCGAGGATCTGCTTGGCTCGTTTTGAACCGGTATGGTGCTGATGGGTGGCGATGAGCTGATAAAGGCGCTCGTCGTCATGGATGGACATGTTTTGCTCAACGTCGATGCGGCCCTTGAACTCGAGGTCGCCGCCATGGTGGTGCAGGCGCTCCAGAAGTTCGTCCTCTTCCGGAACCGGCTCAAGCTCGACCATGGCCATGTTGCAGCGCTCGGCAAAATCACCGGCCTCGTCCAGCACATAGGCAATGCCGCCCGACATGCCGGCTGCGAAGTTGCGGCCGGTCTTGCCAAGCACCACCACCACGCCGCCGGTCATGTATTCGCAGCCATGGTCGCCCACGCCTTCGACCACCGCCACCGCGCCGGAATTGCGCACGGCAAACCGCTCGCCCGCCACGCCGCGGAAATAGCATTCGCCTTCGGTCGCCCCGTAAAGCACGGTATTGCCGACAATGATCGCCTCTTCCGCAATGATCTTCGAAGCTGCCGGAGGCCGCACGACGATGCGCCCGCCCGACAGGCCCTTGCCGACATAGTCATTGCCGTCGCCGGTCAGGTCAAAGGTCACGCCGCGCGCCAGGAACGCCCCGAATGATTGCCCGGCCGTGCCGGTAAACCGCACGGTGACGGCGTTCTCGGCAAGACCCTTCTGGCCATGCAATTTGGCGATTTCGCCCGACAGCATGGCGCCGGCCGAACGGTCGGTATTGCCGATCGGCATGGCGAAATCGACGCTTTTTCCGTCATGCAGCGCGGGCTGGGCCTTGGCGATAAGCTTGCGGTCGATGATGTCGTCGATCGGATGCTTCTGCCGTTCGGTCCAGCGCACCGCGTCGCGTCCGCCTTCCGGACGGTGGAAAATCCGCGTGAAATCCAGCCCCTTGGCCTTCCAGTGCGAGATCATCGCATCTTTGGCCAGAAGCTCGGTGCGGCCGGTAATGTCGGCAAGCTTGCGGTAACCGAGCTTGGCCAGCCAATGGCGCACTTCTTCGGCAATGGCGAAGAAGAAGTTGATGACATGCTCGGGCTCGCCCTTGAAACGCTTGCGCAGCACCGGGTCCTGGGTGGCCACGCCAACCGGACATGTGTTGAGATGGCACTTGCGCATCATGATGCAGCCCGCCGCAATCAACGGGCCGGTGGCGAAGCCGAATTCGTCCGCGCCCAGCAAGGCGCCGACAATCACGTCGCGCCCTGTCCGCAGCCCGCCATCGACCTGCAGGGCCACGCGCGAGCGCAGACCGTTGAGCACCAGCGTCTGCTGGGTCTCGGCCAGGCCCATTTCCCACGGGCTGCCGGCATGCTTGATCGAGGTTAGCGGCGATGCACCCGTGCCGCCGTCATAGCCTGATATGGTGATATGGTCGGCGCGCGCCTTGGCCACGCCCGCCGCCACCGTGCCGACACCGATTTCCGACACCAGCTTGACAGAAATGTCGGCAGCCGAATTGACGTTTTTCAGGTCGTAAATGAGCTGCGCCAGATCCTCGATGGAATAGATGTCATGGTGCGGCGGTGGTGAAATCAGCCCGACGCCCGGCGTCGAGTGCCGGACCTTGGCGATGGTCGCGTCCACCTTGTGGCCAGGCAATTGTCCACCTTCGCCGGGCTTTGCGCCCTGCGCCATCTTGATCTGCAGCATGTCGGCATTGACCAGATATTCGGCGGTGACGCCAAACCGGCCCGACGCGACCTGCTTGATGGCCGAACGCTCGGGATTTGCCGAGCCATCGGCGAGCGGCATGTAGCGGTCGGCTTCCTCGCCGCCCTCGCCGGTGTTGGACTTGCCGCCGATCTTGTTCATGGCGCGCGCCAGGGTGGTGTGCGCCTCGCGCGAAATCGAGCCGAATGACATGGCGCCGGTGGCAAACTTTTTGACGATGTCTGCAGCCGATTCCACTTCTTCGAGCGGAACGGGCTGGCGCCCGTCTTCTTCGGCCGTGCGAATCGAAAACAGCCCGCGGATGGTCTGCGCCCGTTCTGCCTCGCGGTTCATCGCCTTGGAATATTCGCCAAAGCTCGCAAACGAACCGGAGCGCACCGCATGCTGCAGCTTGGCTACGGTGTCGGGCGACCACATATGCGCCTCGCCGCGCATGCGGAAGGCATATTCGCCACCCACCTCAAGCGTCGTGCGCATCACCGGATTGGCGTTGAACGCATCGCGGTGGCGGGCCACGGTTTCCTCGGCGACTTCGTCAAGGCCGATGCCTTCAATGGCCGAATGCGTGCCGGTGAAATACTTTTCGAGGAAATCATTGCGCAGGCCGACCGCGTCGAAAATCTGCGCGCCGCAATAGGATTGATAGGTCGAAATGCCCATCTTGGACATGACCTTCAAAATGCCTTTGCCGACCGACTTGATGTAGCGATAGACCACTTCGTGCGCATCGACTTCCGGCGGCAGCTCACCGCGCTCGCGCATGTCCAGCAGCGCGTCAAAGGCCAGATAGGGATTGATGGCTTCCGCACCGAAACCGGCCAGGCAGCAGAAATGATGCACCTCGCGCGGCTCGCCCGATTCCACCACCAGCCCGACCGATGTGCGCAGCCCCTTGCGGATCAGGTGATGATGCACCGCCGCCGTCGCCAGAAGCGCAGGGATCGGGATGCGGTCCGGCCGGACCTGCCGGTCCGACAGGATGATGAAGTTGGAGCCGCCTGCCACCGCCGCCTCGGCCCGTTCGCACAGCCGGTCGAGCGCGCCCGCCATGCC
>JBATMU010000071.1:0-27626 GCA_049289995.1 Rhizobiaceae bacterium
GCCCCAAGCCACCGCATCATGCCGCGCCGTGCCGCCGCGCCGCTGCAGCGCCGCCCCCATCACCGGATAGCGCGCATCGGGTGAGATGTTGAGCGGCGGACAAAATGCCTTGGCTTCAGCGGGCGTCAGCCATTCATTGTCGATGCCGTTGAGCCGGTTGGCATGCACATGCCGCTTGGCCACCTGCACGTCATGCACATTGTGCGCCAGCATCATCACGCCGCGCGCCGAATACATGACATTGTAGTTCAACTCCTGGCTCAGCCCGTCCCACAGTTTCAGCGCATGGTCATAAATGCCCGCGCTCTCGTCATAGAGATAGTTGGAGCGGATGATGGTGGTGTTGCGGCCGGTATTGCCCCCGCCCAGCCAGCCGCGCTCGATGACCGCGATATTGGTCATGCCGTGCTCGGTCGCCAGATAATAGGCGGTGGCCAGCCCGTGCCCGCCCGCCCCGACGATCACCGCGTCATAGGAAGCCTTGGGCTCCGGCGATGTCCATTGCTTCTGCCAGCCGGTATGGTGGCGCATGGCCTCGCGGGCAATGGCGAAAACGGAGTATTTGCGCATGCTGCATGCCTCGGAACACTGGAGCCGCCCGGATTCCGGCAGGAATCGCGGTCAGGATTACCCATACCACTAGCGCAGGATTGCAACACCCCGTGCACTGATTGCGACGGGGTTTGGCCGATTTTGGCTTTCGCTTTGCCGCAATGCACAGGAACACTGCAAAAGCAGGCACTTCGCACTCGACAGCCTTTCCTGATTCTGCTAACAGCCACCGCAATCCGTGACGGTCAACCGCCGCGGGGGCAAAGGCGCATTGCCTTTTGCCTGTGAAAACCATTCAGACCCAGGCCGTGAAGCCAGACAAAGGATAGCCCGTGCAGGTACTCGTTCGCGACAACAATGTTGATCAGGCGCTCCGCGCCCTGAAGAAGAAAATGCAGCGTGAAGGCATTTTCCGTGAAATGAAGATGCGCGGCCATTACGAAAAGCCCTCGGTCAAGCGCGCCCGCGAAAAGGCCGAAGCCATCCGCCGCGCCCGCAAGCTGGCCCGCAAGAAGATGCAGCGCGAAGGCCTGATCGCCGCTCCCAAGGTTGTGGCAAAACCCGGCATGGGCGCGCCGCGCCCGGCCTTCGCCTAGATTTAGACCTTTTCGGGCATTAGCACCAAGGCGGGGCGAATCCTTTTCGCCGCGCCTTTTTGCTTTTCGACCCAGGGGAATATGCCGGAATGACTGTCAAGACGCGTGAAATTGCCGGACGCCGCATGCTGGTGGCCTCGCTGATGCTGATGGGCGCCCTTGCCGGCTGCAACACCACGCCTTCCACCAATGAAATCGTCTCGATCGAGCGCGACCAGGGGTCGGACGAAAACATCGCTTCGCTGAGCGCCGTCATCGACCGCAATCCCCAAGACCCCGAAGCCTATAATGTGCGTGGTTCGGCTTTGGGCCGTGCCGGTCGCTACAGGGATGCGCTCGCCGATTTCAACCGCGCCATCGCACTTAAGCCCGCTTATACCGAAGCCTATGCCAACCGCGCGCTGATATACCGTTTCATCGGTGATACCGGCCAGGCGCTGGCCGATTACAACCGCGCAATTGCGCTCAATTCATCCTATGACGCCGCCTATATCGGCCGCGGCAATCTTTACCGCAAAGCCGGCAAGGTCACCGAGGCGTTCCGCGATTTCGAGTCCGCCATCCAGCTCGATACGACAGATCCGCGCGCCTATCACAATCGCGGCCTTATCTATCAGTCGCGCGCCCAGCACGCCTTCGCCATCGAGGATTTTTCCACCGCCATTTCGCTGCAGCCCGATGCGCCCGAGCCCTATAACGGCCGCGGTCTGTCCTATGTGGCGCTGGGCGACGAGGACAATGCGTTCGAGGATTTCAACACCGCCATCAAGCTGAACGACCGCATTGCCGAAAGCTGGGCCAACCAGGCGCTGATCTATGAGCGGCGCGGCGACATGGTGAAGGCCGCCAAATCCTATGCGCGCGCCACCCAGCTTGACCCGCAGTACAAGCCCGCCGCCGCCGGCCTTGCCCGCACCCGCAAGGGCTGAGCCTTGGCCAAGGCGCTTGTTGTTCTGGCCCACCCGCTGGACAAAAGCCTGTGCAGCCATTTTGCCGAAACAGCGCTTGGCGCTCTGATTCAAGCCGGTCACGACGCCACGCTTCTCGATCTCGCCAAATCCGGATTTGACCCGCGCCTGAGCGCTGGCGAACGCGCAGGCTATTACAGCCCGGCTGCGGACAGGCCTGCCGCCGAAACGGGCGCTGTTTCGCGGGAAGCCGCGTTGCTGACCGCCGCCGAAACCCTGGTTCTGGTGTTTCCGGTCTGGTGGTCGGCCCCGCCCGCCCTCATGAAGGGCTTTTTCGACCGGGTATTTGCGCCGGGCATAGCCTTTGATCATTCAAAAGGCTTCGGGCCGATCACGCCGCGCCTGACCGGCCTCAGAAAAGTGATTGCAATCACCACCCATGGCGGCCCCGCCTGGCACGACTGGCTCATCATTCGCCGGCCGCTCACCCGCATGCTGAAACACGGGTTGATCAAGCCCAGCGCCCCGCAGGCCAGCTTCCGGCAAATGGCGTTTTATTCGGCGGAAAGCCCGGGACCGGAGCGGGTCAGCGGCTTTGCTGCGCGGATCAGGGCGGCGGTTTCCGGCTAATGCGCCAAATAAAAAAGCCCGCTTCGCAGCGGGCTTTCTTGCGGAATTTAAGTGTCAGATGCTCAGTGATCGAGCGCCTTGACGATTTCCTCGGTCATCTTCTTGGCGTCGCCAAGCAGCATCATCGTGCCGTCCTTGTAGAACAGCGTATTGTCGATGCCGGCATAGCCCGAACCCAGCGAACGCTTGACGAACAGGCAGGTGCGCGCCTTGTCGACATCCAGGATCGGCATGCCGAAGATCGGCGAGGTTTTGTCATCGCGCGCCGACGGATTGGTCACGTCATTGGCGCCGATCACATAGGCAACGTCTGCCTGGGCGAATTCCGAATTGATGTCCTCAAGTTCGAACACTTCATCATAGGGCACATTGGCTTCGGCCAAAAGCACGTTCATGTGGCCCGGCATGCGGCCGGCCACCGGATGGATGGCATATTTGACCTCGACGCCTTCGGCTTTCAGCTTGTCGGCCAGTTCGCGCACCGCGTGCTGGGCCTGCGCCACCGCCATGCCATAGCCCGGCACGATGATGACTTTCGACGCGTTCTTCATCAGGAAGGCTGCGTCATCGGCCGCCCCCAGCTTGACCGGTTTCTTCGAATTGTCCTCGCCGCCGCTCGATGCCGTATCGCCGCCAAACCCGCCAAGGATGACCGAAATGAACGAGCGGTTCATGCCCTTGCACATGATGTAGGAAAGGATGGCGCCGGACGAGCCGACCAGGGCGCCGGTGATGATCAGCGCCAGATTGCCGAGCGTGAAGCCGATGCCCGCCGCCGCCCAACCCGAATAGGAATTGAGCATGGAGACCACGACCGGCATATCCGCGCCGCCGATCGGGATGATGATGAGCACGCCGAGCGCCAATGACACCAGAACGATCATCCAGAACACGAATGTGCTCTCGGTCGCCACCAGCAGGATGATGAGCACGACCAGCGCTGCCGCCAGCGAGGCGTTCACCACATGGCGCATCGGCAGCATGATCGGCTTGCCCGACATGCGGCCGTCGAGCTTCAGGAAGGCGATGATCGAACCGGTGAATGTGACCGCGCCGATGGCCACGCCAAGAGACATTTCCACCAGTGCCTGGCTGTGAATGTCGCCGATTGCGCCAATGCCAAAGCTCTCGGGCGAATACATGGCCGCTGCCGCCACCATCACGGCCGCAAGGCCGACCAGCGAATGGAAGGCCGCCACAAGCTGCGGCATGGAAGTCATCGGAATGCGCCGCGCAATGACCGCGCCCGCCCCGCCGCCGATGCCAAGACCCGCAAGGATCAGCACCAGCCCGCCGAATGACGGCTTGGCCAAGAGAAGCGTGGTCACGATGGCAATGCCCATGCCGATCATGCCGTATTGATTGCCCTGCCGGCTGGTTGTCGGATGCGACAGACCGCGCAGCGCCAGAATGAACAGCACACCGGACACCAGATAGAGGAAGGCTGCGAAATTCACGCCCATCGTTCAGCCCTCACTTGTCTTTTTTCTTGTACATGGCGAGCATGCGCTGGGTGACCAGGAAGCCGCCGAAAATATTGACCGAAGCCAGCACCAGCGCGATGAAGCCGAAGCCCGTCGCCAGTCCGCTGGCCGAAATGCCGACCGCCAGAAGCGCGCCGACCACGATCACCGAGGAAATGGCGTTGGTCACCGCCATCAGCGGCGTATGCAGCGCCGGCGTCACCGCCCAGACCACATAGTAACCGACGAAAATCGCCAGCACGAAAATCGCCAGCCGGAAAACAAACGGATCGACGCCCGCGACTGCCGCTCCGGCCGCCGCTGCAGCATCTGCCGCACCCTCTGTCGCCAGCGCATCGCGCAGCGTGGCCACTGCGCTGTCCAGCTTGCCAAAGGCGTCATTGACCTTGTTCATGTCCATCATGCCGCTCCCTTGGAGGCTTTGCCCGGCTTGGCATCGGTTTTGGCGTCCGCCTTGGCGGCAAACGCCGGATGAACGATTTCGCCGCCATGCGTCAGAAGCGTCGCCTTGACCAATTCGTCATCGCGATTGATCGCCAGCGTCTGATCGGCCTTGTTGATCAGCGTTTCGAGAAAGGCGTAGAGGTTTTTGGCGAAAAGCAGCGAGGCGGAAGCAGCGATGCGGCCTGCGACATTGAGATTGCCGACAATCTTGACGCCGTTGACTTCCACCGTCTTGCCCGCAACTGCGCCCTCGGCATTGCCGCCGCGCTCGACCGCCAGATCGATGATGACCGAACCAGGCTTCATCGACGCGACCATGGCCGCCGACACCAGCTTCGGCGCAGGCCGCCCGGGGATCAGCGCCGTGGTGATGACAATGTCCTGCTTGGCGATGTGCTCGGCAACAAGCGCCGCCTGCTTGGCCTGGTATTCCTTGGACATTTCCTTGGCATAGCCGCCGGCGGTTTCCGCCGCCTTGAACTCGTCGTCTTCGACAGCGAGGAATTTTGCACCGAGCGAGGCCACCTGTTCCTTGGCGGCAGGCCGCACGTCGGTTGCCGTCACCACGGCGCCCAGACGGCGTGCGGTGGCAATGGCCTGCAGGCCGGCAACACCGACACCCATGACGAAAACCTTGGCCGCGGGCACCGTGCCCGCCGCCGTCATCATCATCGGCATGGCGCGGTCATATTCGGATGCCGCATCAATGACAGCCTGATAGCCGGCCAGATTGGCTTGCGAAGAGAGAATGTCCATGACCTGGGCGCGGGTGATGCGCGGCATGAATTCCATGGCGAAGGCGGAAATTCCGGCCTTGGCCATGGCTGCCACCGCGTCATCATTGCCATAGGGGTCCATGGCGGCAATCACTGCCGCGCCGGACTTGCAGGCTTTCAGCTCTTTTTCGGACGGGCGGCGCACTTTCAGCACGACATCGGCCTTGCCGATATCAGCGGCCTTGCCAATTGCAGCGCCTGCCTTTTCAAACTCGGCGTCAGGAACGCGCGAACCATCGCCCGCACTTTTTTCCACGATCACCGAAAGGCCGAGCCCGATGAGCTTGCGGACGGTTTCAGGCGAGGCGGCGCATCGCGCTTCGCCTGCTTCGGTTTCCTTGGGTATGAAAACGGTCAGTCCCACGGCAACAGATCCTTTCGGCTTGGCGTCCAGCGGTCACAGGCAGATATGGCAGATCATTCAGCGCAGGACGAAATAGCCTGCGGCACAAATCAGCGCAAAAAGGACAAACCCGGAAATCATGCCGGCCGGGGTGAAAAAGCTGAATGCCATGGCGGCCATCAGCGCCACGCAGGCGACCGTTCCGTATTTGATCATGGCGACGAACAGCGAAAACGTCCGCTCGTGCTCGGCATAGTCCATCTTCGCGCCCAGTTCAGCCGGGCCGGTCGGTGCGTCATGCGCCATGGTCATCCCCCTGTTTGAATGTCTGGCACGGACATAGCGAAAAGCCATGCACAGGGCAATGGCGCGAATGCCGCATCCTTGGTATCAGCCCGCCGCCTCAGGCGGCAAACCGCACCCCGTAAACCGGCGGCAGCGTATGGCTGACCATGGTCCAGTGGTCGCCCTGATCCTCGCTGACCCACAGCCCGCCGGTTGTTGAGCCGAAAGCCAGAAAATTGCCTGTGGAATCAACATCAAGCGCATGGCGCAGCACCACGTCATAGGCATGCACCTGCGGCAGGCCGTGGCGCAGCGTTTCGAATGTCCGGCCGCCGTCACGGGTGCGCGTCACCGCCAGCGCGCCTTCGACCGGGATGCGCTTTTCATCCTTGATGCCGGGCACGAACCACGCCGTATCGCCATCATTCGGGTGCACGGCGACCGGAAAACCGAAGGTCGATGGCCCGGCCTCATGGATCTCGCGCCAGCTTGCCGAACCATCCGAGGAAATGAAAATGCCGTTGTGATGCTGCACCCACAGCCGGTCGGGCGAGGTGCGGCTTTGCGTCATGAAATGCGGGTCCTGGGTTTCGCCCTGATCGGCCTGATCCGGCGGCATGAATTCGGCGCGCATGCCGTTTGCCGTGCATGTCCATGTCTCGCCCGAATCGCGCGTTGTCCACACCCCGCCGCAGGACACCGCCACCCGGACAACCTTGGAATCGCGCGGATCAACGCAAATCGAATGAATGCCCGGCCAGTCTGCGCCGCCGCCCATCCATTTGTTGCGGGATGGATGATGCCACAGGCCCTTGACCAGCGACCAGCTGTCACCATTGTCATCGGAGCGAAAAAGCCCGCCCGGAATAGTGCCGCACCAGATCAGCCCCGGCTGGTCGGCCCCGCCCGGTTCTAGCGCCCAGACGCGCATCACCGTCCATGGCAGTTCGCGGCCCCAGCCGTCGAGATCAACCAGTCCCTCGGGCTTGGGCGGGAAAGCCGGGGCAGCAAGCTCCTCCCACTCTCCCCCCGGTTTGCGCCGGTGCAGCTTGACGCCGAAATGGCCGTGATCGAGCGCTGCAAACGTATTGCCGCTGCGCAGATCGGTCATGGTCAGCGAAACATTGTCGGCCAGAAAACTGACATCGGAAATTGTCCAGTCCGCGCCGGATTTGCGGACATGAAACAGGCCCTTGCGCGTCGCCACGTCGATTTGCATTGCTGTTCTCCCTCGTTCCCGTGCTTGCCCGCCCCGGCTTAGCCGCCGGAAAGCGCCTGCAGCACGTGGATTTCACTGTTTGGCCCCACCGGATCCGATAGTCCTGTTCTGTCATCCAGCCGCCAGCCATCGACGATGATACCCATATGGCGGCGCACCGCGCCCTGTTCGTCGAGCACATAGGTCCGCGCCCGCGGATTGTTCGCAAACACCGCATCCAGGCATTCGCGCACGGTGCGTCCCGAAACATCGGTCGGCGGGCAGGCGACATGCCGCTGGATATTCTGGGTGAAAATGACGCGTGCCATGGCTCCTGCCTTCCGTGACATCAGACTGTGACACGGTTTTCAGGATTGGAAAAGACCATACCGACCAACCGGTACGGATATTTTCAGAATGCCAGGGCTCGAATCGCGGGTGCCGACGCGAACAGGACTACGCGGATCCGTCAGCCCGTTCACGTTCGCCAGCCAGGCAACTGGCCAATTTCAAAGCCACCTTTTCCGCCGCTTGTAATGCTTGACGTCCTTGAAGCTCTTGCGGCCATCGCCGGCGATGCCGAGATAGAATTCCTTCACATCCTCGTTTTCGCGCAGGGCTGAGGCTTCGCCGTCCAGCACGATGCGGCCCGATTCAAGGATGTAGCCATATTTGGCATAGCGCAGCGCGATATTGGTGTTCTGCTCGGCCAACAGGAACGACACGCCCTCCTGTTCGTTCAGCTGGCGGACAATCTCGAAGATTTCCTCGACCAATTGCGGCGCCAAACCCATCGACGGCTCATCCAGCAGGATCATTTTCGGCTTGGACATCAGCGCCCTGCCGATTGCCGTCATCTGCTGCTCGCCGCCCGACGTATAGCCCGCCTGGCTCAAGCGCCGCACTTTCAGCCGGGGGAAATAATGATAGACGCGCTCAAGATCGGCCTTGATGGCCGCGGCCCCATCACGCCGGGTGAACGCTCCGGTCAAGAGATTGTCCTCGACCGACAGATGGCCGAAGCAATGGCGGCCTTCCATCACCTGAATGCAGCCGCGCCGCACCAGGAGATTGGGCGACAGGTTCTGGATTTCATCACCCTCGAACAGGATATTGCCCTTGGTGACCGCGCCGCGTTCGCCATGCAGGAGGTTGGAAACCGCCTTCAGCGTTGTCGTCTTGCCCGCGCCGTTGGCGCCAAGAAGCGCGGTAATGCCGGCCTTCGGCACCTGCAGCGACACCCCCTTCAGCACGAGGATGACGTGATCGTAGATCACCTCGATATTGTTGACCGACAGGATCGGCGGGTCTTGGCTGGCGGCAGGTTCGGACATGGCGCTCCCATTTTGCGGTCAGGCAGACCGCCTTCCCCTTTGCGGGGAAGGCGAAGGGATTGCGGCCGGCGCAATGCCGCGCCGGCCATTTTCCTTATTTGCACTCAGCCACCGGCCACGGCGCATTGGCGTCGGCATATTCCTTGGCCTTGGCCGCTTCGAGCGCCGAAACCGTGGCTGCGTCAGCGGCGAGTTTGTCCGAGACCTTGTTGAACTTGGCCCCGTCCCATTCCAGCATCCAGGCGCCGCCATGACCGGTATGGTTGGCGCAGGATGTCTCGAACGGCACGATCATGTCCTTGAGGCCCAATTCGGCGATCTTGGCGTCATCGAACTTCAGGTTCTCAAGGCCCCAGCGCACCTGTTCGGCATCCACCTTCTTGGCGTTGAAATGGCCCTGCGCATTCTTGACCGCTTCGACCAGCATGGCAGAGATCAGCAATCCGCGCTGATAAAAGACCCAATTGGTCTCTTCCGCCTTTGCGTCGGATTTGCCGGCGTCATAGACATGCTTCTTGAGATCGGCCATGACCGGCGCATCCGCAGAGGGAACGCTCCACGAGATCGAGCGGTAGCCCTTGGCGGCTTCGCCAAGCGGCAACAGGTCGCCGTCATGACCCGACCACCAGATGCCGACGAACTTGTCCATCGGGAACTTGGTTTTGACCGCTTCGGTCAACGCGCCGGCATTCATGGCGCCCCAGCCCCACATCAGCACGAAATCCGGGCTTTCGCGGCGGATCTGCAGCCATTGGGCCGACTGGTTCTGCATTTCCTTGAGGCCAACCGGCACCGGCAGGAAGGTGAAACCGTGCTTGGCGGCCAGCGATTCCAGCAGCGGGATCGGCTCCTTGCCAAAGGGATGGTCAAGATGCAGCAGCACGATCTTCTTGCCCTTGAGGCTGTCGAGATTGCCGCCCGAAATGTTGTTGAGGATCATGCTCGCGCCATCCCAATAGGACGACGGCGGGTTGAACGCCCATTGGAAGGTCTTGCCGTCAGCCATGGCCGAGAAACCATAGCCGGGGGCCAGGATCGGCCGCTTGTCGACATTGGATTTCGGCAAGACCTGAAGCGTGATGCCGGTTGACCATGGCTGGGTCACCACCGCATTGCCCTTGGTCTTTTCATAGCATTCAACGCCCTTTTCGGTGTTGTAGCCGGTCTCGCATTCCTCGTAGTTGATGATCACGCCATTGGCGCCGCCATCACGGGCGTTGATCATGTTGATATAGTCTTTTTGGCCGTTCATCAGCGGAATGCCGGTCGCCGCAAACGGGCCGGTCCTGTACGACAGGTTCGGCACGGAAATGGCGTCCTGCGCGAAAGCCGAAAGCGCGGTTCCCAGCGCCAGAACGGCGGCCAGGGAAGCGGTCTTGAACATGGTCTTCATTGTCACTTTCCTCCACATGTCCGTTTCTCCAACATGGATCGGGCGGAACACCCCGTGTTTTTCGGCCCTGCGGCCGGATTTCAGTGCGGGAACGGCCAGATGATCAGCTTTTCCCGCGCTATGCCCCACAGCCGCGCCAGCCCGTGCGGCTCGGCAATGAGAAAGATGATGATGAGCGCACCAACGATCATCACATTGAGATGTTCGGCCAGTGCAGACGGAATGGGAAACCCGAGCATGTCCGGCAGCACGTTGAGAATGACCGGCAGCGCCACGATCAGCATGGCGCCAAGATAGTTGCCGAGCACCGAGCCAAGCCCGCCGATAATGGCGATGAACAGCACCCGGAATGACAGCGGGATGTCGAACAGGTTCGGCTCTGCCGCCCCGCGCCACAGAAACACGAACAATGCCCCGGATACGCCGACAATATAGGACGACACGGCAAAGGCCGACAGCTTGGCCCTCATCAGGTTGATGCCGACCAGTTCGGCGGCAATGTCCATGTCGCGCACCGCTTTCCACATGCGGCCGATGCGGCCGCGGGTGATGTTGATGGCGGCGATGGTGATGAGGCTGACCACAGCCAGCACGAAATAATACTGCACGATGGCCTTGGCGTTCGGCCCTGCGACAACCACGCCCATCATTTCAATGGTCGGCACCTGGATGGCCCCGGACGCATTGTAATTGTAAAGCCATGCCCATTTCTCAAACAGCCACACGAGGAAGAATTGCGCGGCCAGCGTGGCGATCGCCAGATAAAAACCCTTGATCCGGAGCGACGGCAGGCCGAAGGCCACGCCCACTGCCGCGGAAAAGAACCCCGAAACGACAATCACCAGGAGAAGGTTCATGTCGGGAAAAATCGTGATGAGCTTGGAGCAGGCATAGGCGCCGACCCCCATGAAGGCCCCGGTGCCCAGCGACAACTGCCCGGCATAGCCGGTCAGGATGTTCAGGCCGAGCGCGGCCAGTGAATAGATCAGCACCGGCACCAGAAGCGCCTTGAAGGCGAACTCATTGGCCGCCAGTGGCAGTACCACATAGGCGGCAAACAGGATGATGCCGATCAGCCAGGCGTCCTGGCGCACCGGAAACAGCGCGAAGTCTGCCTTGTAACTGGTCTTGAATTGGCCGGTGGTGCGGTAAAGCATGATCTACACCCGCTCGATGATTTTTTCGCCGAACAGGCCTTGCGGCCGGAACAGCAGCACGACCAGCGCCAGCACGAAGGCAAACCAGGTCTCGGTATTGCCGCCCATCAGCGGCTGGCCCCAATAGATTTCAAACAGCTTTTCGAAAATGCCGATGGCGAGCCCGCCGACAATGGCACCCAGCACCGAATCCAGTCCGCCCAGCATCAGGACCGGCAGCGCTTTGTAGGCAATGACTTCGAGCGCAAACGACACCCCGGCCCGTGCACCCCAGACAATGCCGGTGGCAAGCGCAATGATGCCGGCAATGAACCACACCACGACCCAGATGGTCGACAGCGATATGCCGACCGACAATGCGGCTTGATGGTCGTCGCCCAAGGCGCGGATGGCGCGGCCCATCGCCGTCTTGTTGAGAAACAGCAAGAGCCCCGCCACCAGCGCCGCCGCTCCGATCACCGCGGTCAAATCCTTCTGCTCGATGGACAGGAAGCCGCCAAACGGCTCGAAGGTGAAACTGCCGGTCGGAATGAACAATTGCTCGGTGATCATCACCTTGTTTTCGCCGCCGAAGATCATTTCGCCAAAGCCGATCAGAAACAGCGTGATGCCGATGGTCGCCATGAACAGGATGATGTCGGGCTGGTTGACCAAGGGCCTGAGCACGACCCGCTCGATGGTCATCGCCAGAAGCAGCATGACCACCAGCGTCATCGGCAAGGCCAGCCAGGCCGGCACGCCCTTTTCATGCAGGCCGACCAGCGTCAGGGCTGCAAACACCACCATGATGCCCTGGGCGAAATTGAAGATGCGCGAGGATTTGTAGATCAGCACGAAACCCAGCGCGATCAGCGCATAGAGCACGCCCGAGACCAGCCCTTCCCACAACACCTGCATGAGAAAATCCGGCGCGGCGGCCATGTCGGCGAAGGGTTTGACGAATATGTCATGCATGGCGGTCCATGATCCCTGTCAGCTTGAGGTGGTATAGCATCATGATGGTCTTGGCGTCGCGGATGCGGCCGTCAGCAATCATGGCGAGCGCCTCGCCAAACGGCACTTCCAGCGTTTGAATGTCTTCGCCATCATCGGCATGCCCGCCGCCATCGCCATTGCGGGCGGCCGGATCATATTCGGCCAGAAACAGGTGCAGCCGCTCGGTGACGGAACCCGGGCTCATGAACACGTCAAACACCGGCCGGGCTTCCCCGATAACAAAACCGGTTTCTTCTGCCGTTTCCTTGCGGACCGCAGCGGCCGGTGACAGATCGTCAAGTTGGCCGGCTGGCAGCTCCAGAATCATGCCGTCCGCATGGCCGTTGACATAGCTGGCCAGCCGGAATTGGCGCACCAGCACGATTGTGCCCTTGGCCAGCGAATAGAGCAGGATCGCCGCGCCATTGCCCCGGTCATAGGCTTCGCGTTCCTGTTTCTGCCATGTGCCGTCGGAACGGCGCACATCGAGCGAAAAAAGACGCAGCAGATACCAATTGTCGGCCAGCAGCCGCACGCCGCGAATGCGGATGTCTGGATTGCCCACAGGCAGCGGCGGCTCTTTGGAAAGGTGTGGCGCGCTCATGAATGGGCCACTCCCAGATAGGCGTCGATCACGTCCGGATCGGTCTTGACCGATTCCGGCGTGCCGTCAGCGATCTTCTTGCCATAGTCGAGCACCACAACCCGGTCGGACAGGTCCATCACCACGCCCATGTCATGTTCGATCAGGGCAATGGTCGTGCCGCGCTGCCGGTTCACATCAATGATGAACCGGCTCATGTCCTCTTTTTCCTCAAGATTCATGCCGGCCATTGGCTCGTCCAGCAAAAGCAGCGACGGCTCCATGGCCAGCGCCCGGCCAAGCTCGACCCGCTTCTGCAGCCCATAGGGCAGCTTGCCAACCGGCGTGCGCCTGATGTGCTGGATTTCGAGGAAGTCGATGATTTCCTCGACCTTTTCGCGATGGGCGATTTCCTCGGCCAGTGCCGGCCCATGCCAGAGCGTCTGCCAGAACAGGTTGCGCTTCATGAACACCGAGCGCCCGGCCATGATGTTGTCGAGCGTCGACATGCCCTTGAACAGCGCCACGTTCTGGAACGTGCGGGCAATGCCCTGCCCCACCGCCTGATCGGGCCGCATCGATTTGCGCAAGGCCCCGCAGAACCAGATCTCGCCCTCTTGCGGATGATAGAACCCGTTGATGACATTCAGCATCGAGGTCTTGCCCGCGCCGTTCGGCCCGATGATGGCGCGGATTTCGCCCTTGCGGATATCAAAGGAAATGTTGGTGATGGCTTTGACGCCGCCAAATGCCAGCGACACATTGCGGATATCGAGCAGCACCGCGCCCGGCAGGATGTTCTCGCCCTTGGCGCCGGCGCTCATGACGCCACCCGGGGTGTTGTCTGCGCCTCGGCAATGGCGACCACCGCCTTGACCTTGCCCTTGCGGCCATCCTCGAAGGTCATCTCGGTCTCGAAATATTTCTCGGTCGAGCCATCATAGATCGCCTCGATCAGCGGCGCATAGCGCTCGGCGATGAAGCTGCGGCGGACCTTTTGCGTGCGGGTCAGTTCGCCGTCATCGGCATCCAGTTCCTTCGGCAGGATCAGGAACCGCTTGATCTGCGCACCGGCCATCATCGGTTCGCGCGCCAGTTTCGCATTGGTCTCCGCCACATGCCCCGCCACGATGGCCCGCACCTGCGGATGTCCGGCCAGTTCCTGATAGGAGCCATAGGCAATGTTGTTGCGCTCGGCCCAATTGCCCACCGCCTGCAGGTCGATGTTGATGAAGGCCGAAGCATGGCTGCGCCCGTCGCCGAATGCCACTGCCTCCTTGATTTCGGGATAGAATTTCAGCGCATTCTCGATGTATTTGGGCGCAATCAGCGCGCCGCCTGTCAGCTTGCCGACATCCTTGGCCCGGTCGATGATCTTCAATTGCCCGTCTTCGGCAAAAAAACCGGCGTCACCGGTCATCACATAGCCATCGTCCGTCAGCGTCTCGGCGGTCTTGTCTTCCTGGCGGAAATAGCCCGACAGCATGCCGGGCGATTTGAACTGCACCTCGCCGTTTTCGGCAATGCGGATGGAAACGCCGGGGGCTGCCGGCCCGACCGCATCAGCCCGCACCGCGCCATCTTTCTGGGCGGTGACGTAGAGGAAAGCCTCGGTCTGCCCGTAAAGCTGCTTGAGATTGATGCCGAGCGAACGAAAGAACGAAAACAGGTCGGGACCGATGGCCTCGCCGGCGGTGTAAGCCGTACGGATATTCGAAAAGCCCAGCACGTTTTTCAACGGCCCGTAAACCAGCACCCGGCCCAGCGCGTAGGCCAGCCGCCCGCCTAGCGGCACCGGCCGCCCCTCCAATATGGCTTCGCCATGGCGCGCAGCCACCTTGCGGAAATAGGAAAACATTGCACGCTTCAGCCGCGAGGCATCCTGCATGCGGATGGTCACGCTGGTCAGCAGCGCCTCGAACACGCGCGGCGGCGCGAAATAGAAGCTAGGGCCGATCTCGCGCAGGTCATTCTGCACAGTTTGCGGTCCTTCCGGACAGGCCATGCAGAAGCCCGACACATAGCCTTGCGCATAATTGAGATAATGGTCGCCAACCCAGGCCAACGGCAGATAGGCCACCACGCTGTCATGTTCGGTGATTCTGTCGAATTCGGCGGTCGAACGCGCTGCGGCAACCGCATCCTTGGCCCGGATCATAACGCCCTTGGAGCGGCCGGTGGTGCCGGAGGTGTAGAGGATGACTGAAACATCATCGCCCGAACCGGCCATGACGCCCGCTTCCCAGCGTTGCGCAATGCCGGGATCCTTGGCCATCGCCGCGCGGGCCTTGGCTTGCACCGCGCCGAAATCATGCAGCTTGTCTGACGGATAGTCGCCGAGGCCGCGCGGCTCGTCATAGATCAGCACCTCAAGCGCCGGGATCTTTTTGGCGTTCAAAAGGATCTTGTCGACCTGTTCCTGATCTTGCACCACGGCAAAGCGCACGCCGGCATGGTCGAGCACATAGGCCATTTCATCAGCCACGGCATCGGCATAGACCGGTACGGGAATGGCGCCGATGGATTGGGCGGCGGCGAATGTCCAATAGAGGCGCGGCCGGTTGGCGCCGGCAATGGCGATGCGTTCGCCCGGCTTTACACCCAAATCAATAAGCCCGACCGCGAAAGCCCGCACTTCATCAAGCTGTTCGGCCCAGGTCCAGCTTTGCCAGATGCCGAAATCCTTGTGGCGCATGGCCGGGCGTCCCGCAAAACGCACGGCATTGAGCAGCAGGTATTTCGCAAATGTGTCTGGCTGAGCCAAATCACCGGCCAAATCGCAGTCCTCCCGATATGCAGGCCTCCCGCCTGCCAGAACTCGGCCCGCTTAGATGGCGGATCTCTAGTTCTTTCGGCGTGAGTTTGGACCCAAGAGGCCGCCAATCGCAATGGCGCAGTTGACAGACAAGCCAGACAATGGATGCTATGGGTACGGCAGCATGACTTGCTGCGCCTTAAGCGCCGTAGTCGCCCAGCTTTTCTACATCGCCAACCAAGATCAGCCCGTGTTCGCAGCGGATCAGGCCCTCATCGCCAAGCGCCTGCAGGGCTTTGTTGACCACCGCCCGTGACAGGCCGGCCAGAAGCGCCAGTTCTTCCTGACTGATTTCGATCTTGCGGCCGATTTCCGGATAGAGCACCGGATTGCACAGCCAGGCGATATTGCGCGCCACCCGCGCCTTGGGATCAAGAATGCGGTCCTGTTCGATTGTCGCGATGAACAGGCCCATGCGCTCATTGAGCTGGCGCACCAGAAACCGGTTGAACGCGGCGCTGTTGTCTGAAAGCCAGCGGAAGGCTTGCTTGCCCATCAGGACGAGCGTGGTGTCGCGCAAGGCGACAAGATCATATTTGCGCGGTTCGTCCTTGAGCAGCGAGCCTTCGCCGAACCAGGCGCCTTTGCCGATGCCCGCGAAGGTCATGGCCTTGCCGTCGAGCGAGACCGCGCTCATCTTGATGAGACCGGAAGCAACGCCGGTCCAATAGTCGAGCTGGTCGCCACGATGGCAGATATAGCCGCCTTTGGGATATCTGCGTTCGGTCAGCGATTTCCGCACGCGCTCGAACTCGTCGTCAGGCAGGTCTTTTGCCCAAACGCAGGTCCGGTGCTGGCTTTCTGTTTCCGCAGGCATGGTCTGGCTCCAACCGGAATCCGATCATGACCGGGCAGCCGGGCCGATGCAATCGGTCAGGCTGCTTCCGCGACCGTCGGAACGCCGGGCAGCACGGTGACGGCAGGCGCCACCCCTGCCAACGGACGTGAAAACAGCATGCGCTGTTCGCGCGCCGTCGAACGAAAAAACGGGTAGCGCTCGAGTGTGCGCTGCATGTTCGTATCGGTCCGCGATTCAAACATCGAGCAATTGACCATCATGCCTGGCGGACGCCTTGAATCGCCGGCCAGCTCCGAATGGAAAATACGCTTGTAAAAGGCCGCATGTTCATCCCGCACAACCGAAAGGCAACTCGTCACATCAAACCAGTCCGTGGCAGCGACAGCGATTCGCAGGGTAATATAGGGAATGGAGCGGTGGATACTGGTCCAAGCAGGATCTGCTGCGAGCCGGCTGGGATCAATGAACGTCTCGCCTCTCTCCAACCGGGAACGCAATTCCGGTTCAAACAGATCGAATGTCGCTGACATCGGCGTTTCGCGTGTCAGATGATGGATGCGGATCGTGCTGACCAAATTGCCGTCGATATAAACAGCATACTTCATGCAATTGGGATCGTTGTCGTGCTTGTCGATCAGGGTGCGCGTATCGAGTTCCGGCATCAGCTGGCTGTTCCGGTATGATTCATAGCGCAGACGATAGATGGCCTCCTCGTCCTCGCCGTTCTCGCAACGCCGGTATTCGGTGCGCTTGAGAAGTTCATTGACGCTTCGGACGAAGGCTGAGCCTGATTTCTCGTTGATGCTATTGTGATCGTCTGTCCCAGGCATGCCGAATCCCGTCAACGGGCGGTCTCGCCCTCACATCCGACAATAACCTTCCGACCGCACCTGTAAAGACGACAAGGCAAACAAGGTTGTTTACTTTTGGTTAACCTTAACGGAAAGCAGAAGCATCTTTGCAGGCCGGTTTTTCAGCCATGCGCCTGCAGTTCGAGCGTTTCGCGCGAAAAGGGCATCGTCGAAACGACCATATCGGCGATTGCTGCAGCAGGCAGCGGCGGGCCGAACACGAAACCCTGCACATAGTCTGGTTTGGCGGTGGACGACATGACGTTGAGATGCTCCCAGGTCTCGACCCCTTCCACGGTTACCGCCAGACCCATGCTGCGGGCGAGATGGATGGTGGCCTGCAAGAGATCCAGCGAGCGCTTGCTGGTGTCGATTTCCGAAAGGAACGACTGGTCGATCTTCAATTTGTCCAAAGGCAGCGAGTGCACATAGCTCAAATTCGAATAGCCGGTGCCGAAGTCATCCAGCGAAATGCAGACCCCCATGGCCTTCAGTTCCGACAGGATGCTCCGCGTCAGGGTCTGGTCATTCATCAGCGCCGTTTCGGTCACTTCCACTTCAAGCCGGCTTGCGGGCAGGCCAGAAGCCTTCAACGCCGCCACCACGACCCCGATGATATCGCGATTGCGGAAATCTACGGCCGAAAGATTGACCGAAACGCTCACCTCGCCCGGCCATTTTGCGCATTCCGTGCAGGCTGTTTTCAGCACGACCGCCGTGATGGCGCTGACAATGCCCATTTCCTCGGCCAGCGGAATGAAGACGGCGGGCGAAACCGTACCCAGTTCGGCATGCGTCCAGCGGCTAAGGGCCTCACAGGTCGAAATCTTCATCGTCTTCATGTCGATGATCGGCTGGTAGACGGCGCGCAGTTCGCCCCGCTCAATGGCCTTGCGCAGTTCAGCCTTCAGTGTTTGCCGTTCGCGGAAGGCGCTGTCCATTTCCGGGGCAAACAGCATCCAGCCATCCTTGCCGGTCTCCTTGACCTTGTAGAGCGCCAGATCCGCCTTGACGATCATCGCATCGACTTCTGCCGCGAAAGCCAGCGAAACCGCCGTGCCGATGCTGATCTGCACAGTGAGCGAATGGCCCGCAACTTCGATAGGATCGGCAAACTCGGCAAAAATCTCGTCAAACCGCCGTGAAAGATCACGCTCATTGGCGATGTCGTCGAAGTAAATCATGAATTCGTCGCCGCCAAACCGGCTGACCTTGACCGACGGACTGGCAAAGCGGTTAAGGCGGTCAGCCACGGCATAGATCAGCCCATCGCCAACCGGGTGGCCAAGCGAATCATTGACCTGCTTGAAGTCGTCCAGATCGACGATGGCCATGGCGCACATGCGCGACCGCTCACCAGCCATCAGGCAGGACGTGACAATTTCATGGAAATGCGCCCGGTTTGGCAGACCGGTCAGGCTGTCGAACCGCGCCATGTGGCGGATCTGCTTTTCCGCCTCGATGCGCGAGGTCACGTCTTCAAACGTGATGACGCCGAGCTCTTCCCTGCCCTCGCGCGCCGAGAACTCGAAATAGCGGCCATTTGCAAAAGCAACCAGCACCTTGCCGTCCCTGCCCTCGCGCAGCGCCCGCGTCAATTGCGTATGGACGCTGCGATATTCTTCGCGCGAAAGGAGATTTCCCGCAACGCAGCGCAGGAGAAGGGCGCTCAGCGAACGGCCCTCCATGGCAGCTGCATTCGGGAATGTCAGGAGATTGGCGGCCTCGCGGTTGGAAACGACGACAAGGCCCTGCGCATCCAGCATGATGAGCCCGTGGCCCATCGTATTCAGCGCCGTGTTGAACCGGTGCGCCAGCAAGTTTGCCGCCGCATGTTCATTGACCGCCTGGGTCAGCACTTCACGGACATGTTCGGCCATTTTCACGGTTACCGTATAAAATGGAACGATCATCAGTCCGAGCGCGGCATGAAACAGATCCCCTTTGAGCATGAGACCAAGGGCAATCGGCAGGACAATGGCGAAAGCCAGAAAGCGCACGATGAAGCTCGATGCGTAATTTCTGCCGACAACGCTGATCATCGTCGCCATCGAAACCGAAACAGAAGCGATCTCGGCGAACTCATCCGGAAACAGAAAGATGCTGTTGAACGAGAATAGCCCCAAAACCAAACCATGGGTTCCCGCCCGGAAAACGTGGTCCCGCTCATGGGCTTTTGCGGATTGAATATCGGTAATCTGCGTGGCGGGATCGACCCTGCGAATGCCGAAATAGCGCAGCAGCCCCACAGCCGCCAGCGTGATGGCAATCGCCAGATAGCTTGGTTGGCCGGTCTTGGCATAGGCGAGAGCGGCAAGCGTCGCATGAACGCCCGCACCGACCAGCACCGTTGCGGCATCATTGTAAAGGGAGCGAACGTATTCGAGGTATACGTCGTCCGGTATGTCGCTGCGGTATTTTTTCATTGCCCAGCCCGTTAACAGCTCAAGACTGGGCGAATTAGGTTAATTTTGCGCTTATTTGCGCTCTAAACTGCGGACTCTTGTTCTGGTTGCTATTCTGCGGCGACAGGTTGCAGTTGTTCCTTTGCTTCGCGAAAAGCTCCAAGCAAGCGCTGCCTTTCGCTGGCTGCCTTGGCAGCACTTGCCGCCTTCACGTGGCCAAATCCGCGCACTTGTTCGGGCACGGACGCCAGCTTGACCGCCTCGGGCAGCCGATCCTTGCGCAAATCCCGTGCAATTTCATCCAGATCGGTCTCATATTCGGCCAAAAGCGCCCGTTCAAACCGCCGCTCCTTGTTTCTCGCAAACGGATCCGCCCAGCTTCCGCGCAACGGTTTCAGGGCTGAGAGCGCCCGGAACACCGGCATCATCCAGCCGCCGAAACGCGATTTCACAAGCTCTCCTCTGGCATTCCGCTTGCCAAGAAAGGGCGGCGCGATGTGAAATTCCAGCCTGTCCCAGCTTTCAAATTGGGCCGCAAGCTGGGATTGAAACCCGCCATCAGTGTAGAGCCGCGCCACTTCATACTCGTCCTTGATGGCCATCAGCTTGAACAGGCTTCGTGCTGCCGCCTCCGCGAGCGCAGATGATCCGGGGACTGCGCGATTTTCCGCAGCGCGGACAACGGCAATCTTCTGCCGGTAACGTTCAGCATAAGCCGTGTTCTGGTAGCGCGCGAGGAAGGTAGCGCGGGTCTCGATCATGGCGTCCAGCCCGGCTGCCGGTTTGCTTTCATCCGGCGCTGCAGCAAGCCCCGCAACCCGTGCCGGATCATGGGCCGCCAGACGCCCCCAGCGGAACGCCGCAAGGTTCATGGAAACAGCTTCGCCGTTCATTGCCACAGCCTGCTCGATGGATTTCGCGTTGACCGGCAGGGCGCCATGCTGGCAGGCAAAGCCCAGCATGAACATGTTGGCGCCCTGCGAGGTGCCGAACAGCGCCGCACTCGCTTGGGTGGCGTCAAAAAAATGCGAGAGACCCGGTCCGGCTGCCTTGCTGATGGCCTCGCGCAAGGCTGCGGCAGGCAGGACGAAATTGGCGTCGCGGGCAAAATTGCCGGGCTGGATTTCCGCCGTATTGGCGACAACCACGGTATTGCCGGAGTTGATCGCACCCAGCACTTTGCGCGAGCCCGATACGACCAGATCGCAGCCCAGCACCAGATCGGCCTTTCCAGCCGAAACACCGATGGCGTTGATGGCCTCCGGATTGGCGGCAATTCGCAAATGCGTGAAAACCGCGCCGCCCTTTTGTGCCAGACCCGCCATGTCGATCATGCCGCAGCCCTTGCCTTCAAGATGCGCGGCCATGCCCAATATGGCGCCAATGGTCACCACTCCGGTGCCGCCAACGCCATCGATGATGCAGGCCCAGCCTTTTCCGGCATCGAATATCGCGGGGTCAGGCAGCCCGATGAGCGGATCGGCATCACCCGTGCGGCCAGTCGCCCTTTTCGGTTTGCCGCCATGCACGGTGACAAAAGACGGGCAAAATCCGTCAACGCAGGAGAAGTCCTTGTTGCAGGTCGACTGGTCGATGCGGCGCTTGCGGCCGAACTCTGTCTCCAGCGGCTGCACCGACACGCAATTGGACTTGACGCCGCAATCGCCGCAGCCCTCGCAGACCATTTCATTGATGACCACCCGCCGGTCGGGGTCTTCCATCAGGCCGCGCTTGCGGCGGCGGCGCTTTTCGGCAGCGCAAGTCTGGTCATAGATGAGAACGGTCACGCCCTTGATGTCGCGCAATTCTCGCTGCACGGCGTCCATTTCGCTGCGGTGATCAAAGCTGGTGCCAACCGGAAACAGCGAACGGTCGGCATATTTGTCCGGCTCGTCGGAAACCACGGCAATGCGTTCAACGCCTTCGGCCCGCACCTGCCGCGCAATCGCGTCCACGGTCAGCCCGCCATCCAGCGGCTGGCCGCCGGTCATCGCCACCGCGTCATTGTAGAGGATCTTGTAAGTGATGTTCACGCCGCTCGAAATGGCAAAGCGCAAGGCCAGCGAGCCGGAATGCGTATAGGTTCCATCACCAAGATTCTGAAAAACATGGCCGCGTTTGGAGAACGGCGCCTGGCCTACCCACTGCGCGCCCTCCCCGCCCATGGCCGTAAAGCCGACAGTATCCCGGTCCATCCACATGGCCATGAAATGGCAGCCGATGCCCGCTCCGGCAATCGAGCCTTCCGGCACCTTTGTTGATGAATTGTGCGGGCAGCCCGAACAGAAATATGGAACCCGCGCGGCGACGTCGCGCGTATCGGCCATCATCGCCTGGAACTGCCTGAGCCGCGCCACCTTGTCGGATATCCGTTCGGAATGCCCGATGACCTTGAGCACGCGTTCGCCGATGGCGATGGCGATGTCATTGGGATCAAGCGCGCCGCGCGCCGGAAACAGCCACTCGCCGCGCTCGTCTTTCTTGCCCAGCACCACCGGCTGCATGGCGGTGCCATAAAGATCCTCACGCACCTGCACTTCAATCAGAGAACGCTTCTCCTCGACTACCATCACCATGTCGAGGCCGCGGGCAAAATCCTTGATATGCTCAAGATCAAGCGGCCAGGGGCAAGCCACCTTGAACAGCCGTATGCCCAACCGCCGCGCTTCGGCTTCATCAATGCCGAGATCATCCAGCGCCTGGCGAACGTCAAGATAACTCTTGCCGATCGTGATGATGCCAAGCCGCGCCTGGGAGCCGCCGGAATAGATGATGCGGTTCAACCCGTTGGCGCGCACAAAGGCCGCCGCCGCCGAACGCTTGTATTCATGCAGCCGCGCCTCCTGGCCCAGCTGGTTCAACTCATGGCGGATGTTGAGCCCGCCCGGCGGAAGGTCGATTTCCGGCCGCACCATCGCAATCCTGTCAAGCGATGCGGTGACCGACGCCGTTGATTCGATATTGTCCTTGACGCATTTGATCGCCGTCCAGGTGCCGGCAAATCGCGACATCGCATAGCCGAACAATCCGTAGTCGATCAGCTCCTGGACACCGGCTGGATGCAGGATCGGAATCATCGTGTCGACGAAAACAAACTCGGTGGCATGCGCAACTGTCGAGCTTTCGGCATTGTGGTCATCGCCCATCAGCGCCAGCACGCCGCCATGCGGCGAAGTGCCAGCCATATTGGCGTGCCGGAACACGTCGCCTGACCGGTCCACGCCCGGGCCTTTGCCATACCAGAGCGAAAAAACGCCATCGTGGCGGCCATGGCCGTCAAGTTCGGTCTGCTGCGACCCCCAGCAGGCGGTTGCCGCAAGCTCCTCGTTCAGGCCGGTCTGGAAAATGATATCGGATTTTTCGAGTTCTTTCTGGGCCTTCCAGAATTGCCGGTCGAGCCCGCCGAGCGGAGAACCGCGATAGCCGGAAACAAATCCGGCCGTGTTCAATCCGGCCTGACGGTCCAGCGCGCGCTGCATCAGCAACATGCGCACGATGGCCTGCGCGCCGGACACGAAGATGCGCTCGCGCGAAAGATCGAACTTGTCGTCCAGGCTCACGTCGTGAAGTGTCATGGCCTAACGCTCCGGGCATTTGCGCCGATTTCCCGGCCCCAGTCTTTCCGCCTCTTGCGGCAACGTCAACAGATGAGGCGTTGAAACGCCATGCTGCTCAGCCGGGACATGCATGGCGCTGTCCGTCTGGCAGTTTTCCGCCAGGATTGCCGGCGAGGTCCGGATTGGGGGTGTAGACCGGACCGACGACCAAAGGCGCATCGGGCAGGACTGATTGGTCAAGCGTCGAAAGAACTTCGGTGTGTATCGCCTGAACGGTTTTACCCCCGTCGCCGATGATCTCGATGTCAACCTTGTAAAACCTGTCCTTGGCCAGACAGAACACCGCCGGGCTTTCCAGCACCACTTTGCCCAGCTTGGGGTAGACCTTCTGGCTGACGAGTATCGGTCGTCCGCCTTCGGGGTTTTCAAACACTGCCCTTGCCGTCAGCCCGTCCGGCACCTCGCCGAGCGGGCGCAACGTGATGACGTAATTGGCGGTTGCCACCCGATAATTCAAAACGAAAATCCGCCCGGAAATCTCGAACAATGCGCCATCCGGCACGTCGCGGCACCCTGCCGCCGCAAGAAGCGCCGCCGTCATAAAACCGGCAAGCCATCGCCTGAAAAGGCCTCCCTCATGCCGCATGGCTATTCTCGCTCTTTTTCCGATAGTGCCGCCTTGCCTTGGCCCGGTTGCCGCAAACCGCCATGTCGCACCACAGCCGCGAGCCATTTCGGCTCGCATCCTCAAACAGCCAGCCGCAATTGCCGCAGATACGCACCCTGCCAATCCGGCCGCCATAGACTATCCTGAGCGCGGAACCGGCAAGCGCGGCATCCAGCGGCACAGGTTCCGCTCCGCCCGGATTGGCCGCAGTCATCGCCCGGCCAGCCTGGACCAACAGTTCGCCGAGCGTTTTTTGATCAAGAAGGCCACCGCCGCCAGCCGCATCGCGAAACAAGTGGTCTATGGTTTCGCGGATGGCCTTGACAGCGACTGCATCCACCGCTGCGACACGTTCGCCCGCCAGTTCGAGGGCGCAATGCACATTGGCGGCGTCCGCGAAACGCACAATCTCGGCAGGTTCGGCAAACCGGTCGGCGCGGCGGGCCGGATCGCTGCGCCAAATCACCGAATTGGCCGCGCAAAGCGCCAGCGGACCGCCGGAAAACCGGTGTGCATTCCAATCGACAGACATCACATGTTCTAACTTGCAAAACAGATATTGCAGGTTAGTAAATGGCGATCGGGAGGGCAAGCCTTGGCCTATTTTTTGCAACAGGCGGCAAACGGGCTGTTTCCGGCAGCCATTTATGGCCTGCTTGCCTATGGCTACACGCTGACTTTTGCGGTGACGCGCCGCGCCAACCTCGCCCATGGCGCGCTGTTTGCATTGCTCGGCCAGATCACCATTCTGGCGACGGTGTTCTCCTACCGCATATTCCGGCTTGAGCTGTGGGCGGCGCTGATTTTCGGCATTGCCCTTGCGGCGGCCTTTGCGTGGGTTATCAGCCAGTTGGTGTCGCGCCATGTATTTGAGCCGCTGGCCCGCCAATCACCCAATGCCATGATCGCCGCGACATTGGCGCTGATGATCGTTTTTCTGGAACTCGGCCGCATAGCCTCTGATGCGCGCGATTTCTGGCTGCCGCCCATGCTGGCCGCCCCGGCGACGTTATTGTCAAGCGGCGGCATTGCCATCACCCTGACAGCCATCCAGCTTTTGGCGATTGCCGCGAGCCTTGCGGCCCTCGGCGCCGCCAATCTTTTCATTCGCCGCTCCGCTTTCGGAAAACACTGGAATGCCCTTGCCCAGGACCCGCTAGCCGCCAGCCTGTGCGGCGTTGACCCCAAGTCAACGCTGATCCGCACCGTTCTGGTTTCCAGCGGCCTGACATTGATTGCTGCCGTGCTGGCTGCGGTCTATTACGGCAATGTTTCCTTCGGCGAGGGGCTGACTTACGGCTTGAAAATCCTGTTGATTTCGGCGGCGGGCGGCTTTGCCTCGCCGCTGGTCTCCGCGATCGGCGCGGCAGGCGTCGCCATCGCAGAATCGCTGTGGACCGGCTATTTTCCGGCCGACTGGCGCGATGGCGTCATCTATGGCGCGCTTGTTCTGCTGCTGGTCCTGCGCAGGTCGGGGAAACTGCCTGTCTGAGGGTCATTTTGCCGGGCAAGGTCTCGACAATGCCGCCGCGAGCGGGCAGCATGCCGGCGGCCGGGGAAGACGGACAACAGGCAAAACCGGCCGACGGGAGGTATGGAATGGCGGGCTTGCTTGGGCTGTCGCGCATCATTGACGGCATCAATACGCTGATCGGCAAAAACGTTTCATGGCTTATTCTGGTGGCCGTTTTGGTCTCGGCCTACAACGCCACAGTCCGTTACATGGGCGGAGCGCTGCCGGCCTGGATACCCATTCCCCGCGCCTCGAATGCACTTCTGGAACTGCAATGGTATATCTACGGCACCGTCTTCATGCTGGCATCCGCCTATACGCTGCTGAGAAACGAACATATCCGCATTGATGTCTTGTCCAACACGTTCTCCAAGCGCACGCGCGATTGGATCGACGTCATCTGCCACCTCACCTTTCTGCTGCCTTTCACGGTATTGATGGTCACCTTGGCAATGCCGTGGTTCTGGCGCGCCTATGTCATAGGCGAAACCTCAGCCAATTCGGGCGGTCTCATTATCTGGCCGGCCAAATTCATGGTCCTTGCTGGATTCGTCCTGCTCACTGCCCAAGCCATTTCTGAAATCATCAAGCGGATTGCCGTCATCACCGGCCGGATCGATGATCCAAATGCCCATCATGACCTGCCGCCCATGGTCGAAGAAATGGAAACCCTCGCCGACTTGAAGCCGCAGGGGAATTCATCCAATGCTTGACCTGATCGCCCACAATCTTGCACCCATCATGTTCATCTGCGTGATGGCCATGCTGCTGATCGGCTATCCGGTCGCGTTTACATTGGCTGCCGGTGGCCTTGCCTTCTTTTTTATTGGCGTAGAGGTTTCGCACATCTCCCCGGAGATCAAGCTGTTCTGGCCGCTTTTGCAGTCTCATCCGGACCGCATCTACGGCATCATGTACAATGATACATTGCTGGCCATTCCGTTCTTCACTTTCATGGGGCTGATCCTCGAGCGGTCGCGGATGGCCGAAGACCTTTTGGAAACGATTGGCCAATTGTTTGGCCCGGTGCGCGGCGGCCTTGCCTATGCGGTGGTACTGGTCGGCGCGCTTCTGGCGGCAACCACAGGCGTTGTTGCAGCGTCGGTCATCGCCATGGGCCTCATCTCTTTGCCGATCATGCAGCGCTATGGCTATAACCGCGGCTTTGCCGCAGGCACCATTGCCGCATCCGGAACGCTTGCGCAGATCGTGCCGCCGTCTCTGGTGCTGATCGTCATGGCCGACCAGCTTGGCCGTTCGGTGGGCGACATGTATGCCGGCGCACTTTATCCGGCGCTGATCGTGGTGGCCTCCTATTGCGCCTATGTTTTCCTCGTCAGCATTTTCCGCCCGTCATGGGCCCCGGCCTTGCCCCTGTCGGCCCGCACTCTGGGCGGCGGCGTCACCTCGCTGATCGTCATCATGGCCGCAGCAGTCGGTCTCTATTTCATCGGCGAGAAATGGCTGTTTGCCGACATGCGCATGGAGACGCGCCTGGTCAGTGCGGCGACCTTGGCGACCTTGGCCGCTTATCTGTTTGCCGTGGCCAACAAGCTTTTCAGCCTCAACATCCTGTCGCGGTTGGCCCAGCAGGTGGTCATCGTGCTGGTGCCGCCGCTGGCGCTGATCTTCCTGGTGCTCGGCACAATCTTCCTCGGCATCGCCACGCCCACCGAAGGCGGCGCCATGGGGGCGGTCGGCGCACTGGTCATGGCCATCGCCAAGAAGCGCATGAGCTTTGACCTGCTCAAGCAGGCATTGGATTCGACCACACGGCTTTCGGCCTTCGTCATGTTCATCCTGATCGGCGCGCGGGTGTTCGGCCTGACCTTTTATGGCCTCAACGGCAATGTGTGGATCGAAGACCTGATGCTGGCGCTGCCCGGCGGCGAATACGGTTTCCTGATCGTCGTCACCATCATTGTCTTCATTCTCGGCTGCTTTCTCGATTTCTTCGAGATCGCCTTCATCCTGGTGCCGCTTCTGGCTCCCGTCGCCGAAAAGCTCGGCATTGACCTGATCTGGTTCGGCATCATTCTGGGCATCAACCTGCAGACCTCGTTCCTGACGCCGCCATTCGGTTTTGCACTGTTTTACCTGCGCTCCATCGCCCCGCAGCGCGAATGGAAGGACACGGTGACCGGCCGCATGATGCCGCCGGTTGCCACCATGGAGATCTATAAGGGCGCGCTGCCCTACATCATCATCCAGTTCCTGATGATCCTCATGGTCATCGCCTTCCCGTCATTGGTGTTGCGCTACAAGGGTCCGGTCGCGCCGCCCTCGAATATCGAGATTCAGCTGCCGCCGCTCGGCGGTGATCTGGGCGGCGGTCTTGGAGCGCAGCCGGCCCCGCAAGGC
>JBATMU010000072.1:0-8804 GCA_049289995.1 Rhizobiaceae bacterium
GCCTCGCTTTCCGGGTCAGGAGCGGCAAGCACATCGCGGCAGGCGGCAGGCAGCGCCGACAGCATCAGCACGTCGCGGGCCGGCGGTTTTTTCGGCCCCTTGGCCGGGCGCCACGGCTCTTCGGTGAACCACCAGGCGAGCGAGGAATCACAGCCATCGCCCTTACCGGTCGGCTCCTGACCCTTGCAGCCGGGCGAGCCGGCCGGACAGGACATGCGCAGGTGAAAATGGTAATTGTGACCCCAGAACGGGCGCACTTTCCTGAGCCAGGCGCGGTCGCCCTTGACGGTGTCGCACAGCTTTTTCTTGATGCCGGGATGCACGAGAATGCGCTCGACCTCCTTGTAGCCGGCAGCGGTCTTCAGGAGTTTTTCATGGGCGGGCGTCCACAGCTTGTCGATGACGTAAAGGCCGTTGCCATTGTCCTTGATCATCGAGACAGCGGACATGTTTTCGCGCTCGGCAGCCGATAGCCGCTTTGACGGCATGGGCGTGAGCCAGATGTCGGCGTCAAGGCCAAGCTGATGCGAGGCATGGCCCGACAGCATCGGCCCGCCGCGCGGCTGCGAAATGTCGCCGACCAAAAGGCCCGGCCAGCCCTGCGCCGACGCATCACTTGCCAGCCGTTCGATCAGACCGATCATTTGCGGATGACCCCAGCGGCGGTTGCGCGACAGGCGCATGGCCTGCCAGTTGGGGCCATCTGTGGCGATGGCGACGCCGCCCGAAAAGCAGCCCTTGGAATAAAAGCCAAACGCCTGCGGCTTGGTGGCGGCAGGCAGGTCGTGTGCGCCGAAGGCGGTTTTGGCGAGCTGGTCGGCAGCAGCAGGCCCGGCTGACATGGCCAGGAACACAGCGGCAGCCAGATGTTTCAGGATGCGCATAAGCGGGTCTCCGCGTTTTCGGGTCACCGTGAAACCGGGGTGGTTGCCAAAGGGTAAACGTGGTCGAGACAATTTGACAGAATTCGGGCCGGGTTCAATGCCGCTCAACCGCGCCAAGCGCCGGAATTCCACAAATCCGCCAAGGCGCCGCGATAATCCGGATGGGCAAAGCGGTATCCAGCTGCCTTGATGGCCGCATTGGCGACGCGCTTGTTTTCGCCATAGAATGACAATCCCATCGGAGAGAGGCCGGCATCTTCGATGGCGACCGGCGGCGGTGGCGCAATTCCCATCAGCGAAGCGGCAAATGCCACGACATCCTGCGGCGGGGCCGGCTCGTCATCGGTGACATTGTAGACGCCGCCCGTTTCACTTCTGGCCAGCATCAGCAATGCACCTGCCACATCGCCAACATGCACCCGGTTGAACACCTGTCCCGGTTTTATGACCGTGCGCGCCTTGCCGGCCGCGAGATTGGCCAGTGTGTTGCGGCCCGGACCATAAATGCCGGACAGGCGCAAAATGGCGAGCGGCAGTTTGCGGGTTTCGGCAAAATCCTGCCAATCGGCTTCGGCCTTGGCGCGCTCGATGGAGCGGCGCGAATGCGGCGTGACCGGCGTTTTTTCGTCCACCCATTGGCCGCCATGGTCGCCATAGACACCGATGGTCGAAAGGTAGCCGATCCAGCGCAGGTTTGGCGCTGCAGCAAGCTGCGATGACAGCACGCCAAGCGCCGGATCACCCGTCTCGCCCGGCGCAATGGACATGACCAGATGGGTTGCGGCGGCAAGTGCCGCGTCAAGTCCGGGATTGGTCGTTGCGCCATCAAATATGACCGGCGGGATGCCGGCCGCGGCAAGCCTTGCCGCGCCGTCTTGCGTGCGGGTGGTTCCTGATACTGCCATGCCGGAACTTTGGGCAAGGCGCGCAATGGCAAGGCCGGAAAATCCCGCACCCAGAACCAACATTGTTTTCGTCATTGCGGCAGATCCTCCATGGCCATGGCCCATTCCGCCGCCACATCGGGCTGGTTTTCGCCGATTGCCGCGGCCTGCGCCAGTGCAGAAAACGCCGCAGACGGCAGGAGGCGCGACAGCGCCCAGACGGCTGCGCCACGCACTATCGGTGACGGATCAGCCAGAAGCCGTTCAGTGGCAGGAACGAGTTCGGCCTTCCCCGAATTGCCAGCCGCAATCAGCACATTGCGGAGGAACCGCTCGCGCCCGATGCGCTTGACGGGAGAGCCGGCGAAAAAGCTGCGAAAGGCCGCATCATCCAGACCGATGAGAAAGCCGAGATCCGGCTCCACCATTTCAGGCCTGGATTTAAGCCCGGCCTCGCGCGCCGCGGCGGCAAACTTGTTCCATGGACAGACGGCAAGGCAGTCGTCGCAGCCATAGATGCGGTTGCCGATCGCCATGCGGAATTCATTGGGAATGGGCCCGTCATGTTCAATGGTCAGATAGGATATGCAGCGGCCGGCATCGAGCTTGTAGGGCGCGGGAAAAGCCGAAGTCGGGCAGATGTCGAGGCAGGAGCGGCAGGTGCCGCAATGATCGGTTTCCGGTTCATCCGGCGGAAGCGTTGCTGTCGTGAAGATCGCGCCGAGAAACAGCCACGATCCGTGCTGGCGCGACACGAGATTGGTGTGCTTGCCTTGCCAACCAAGCCCGGCCGCCATTGCCAGCGGCTTTTCCATGACAGGCGCGGTGTCGACAAACACTTTCACCTGCGCTTTGGCGCGGGCGCCAAGCCGCGAGGCCATGGTCTTCAGCCGGCCTTTCATCAGATCGTGATAGTCGCGGTTCTGCGCATAAACCGAAATGGCGCCCTTGTCCGGTTTTGCCAAAATGGAAAGCGGATCATGGTCCGGCCCGTAGGACATGGCCAGCATGATGACGCTTTTGGCGTCGGGCCAAAGCAGGCCGGGATTGCCGCGCGCCTCTGCCCGCTCATTGAGCCATGCCATGCCGGCATGGCGGCCAGCACCGAGGAATTCGGACAGCCGGGCAGCGGCTTCAGGAATGGCGCCGGGCGTTGTGAAGCCGCATGCATTAAAGCCAAAGCGGGCGGCTTCATCGCGGACCCATTGGTCAAGGCCGGTTGACTTGCGGCCTTTGGCGGCCGGTTCAGAAATCGAGGTCGGCATAATTGGCCGACGGCGGCAGGCCGCGCACCCGGTCGGCCAGTATGGGCCGGAATGAGGGCCGCGATTTGATGCGGCCATACCATTCGCGCGCCGCCGGAAAATCGGAAAAATCCGCCTCACCGAGATAATCCAGCACCGACATGGCCGCACCGGCCGCAAGGTCGGCATAAGTGACGCGCGGGCCGGCAAGGCAATTGCGGGTGGCGGCGAGGTAGTTCACATATTTCAGGTGTTGGCGGATATTGGCGCGCGCCGCGCGTATGGCGGCGGCATCGGGCGCACCGCCGCCCTGGCTGCCGGGCATCAAGGGCTTGAATACCCGCTCCCGCACCAGGTGGCGCGTCACCTCGCCTTCCATCTTGACCAGAAACCAGTCAACCAGCCGGCGGATTTCAGCCCGTTCAAACGGATCCTCGGCAAACAGCCGCTTGTCACGCTTGAGCACGCCGCGCGTCTCGTCAACATATTCGGAAATCACCGCTGCACCGCCGATGGGAATATCGCCATCTGCCAGCAGCAAGGGCAGGGTTCCGGCCGGATTGAGCGCCAGAAATTCCTTGCGCTTTGCCCAAGGCTTTTCCTCAATCAAGGACAATTCGTCGCCATATTCGGCGAAGACCAAACGCACGAACCGGCTGGCGGCGTGCATGGGATGATGAAACAGCGTCAGCATCAGGCTGCTCCCTGCAACTGGCAATTGGCGCGCGGCGGCGGTAAATCTCGGCGCGCTGATTCTGGCGGCAGCCCGCCCGTCGGCCCGTATAGGCGCTGGCAAACGGCGTGACAAGCAAAGCCGGGCGCTGCCCCGGGTCAACCCTGGGGGAAAACATGGAACACCAGACGATTGCCGAAGCCGCCGTGCTGGGGCTGCTTGAAGGGCTGACCGAGTTCATTCCGGTTTCCTCGACAGGACACATCCTGCTGGCCGGGCATTTCTTGGGCTTCCAGTCCACCGGCAAGGCGTTTGAAGTGCTCATCCAGCTCGGCGCGATCCTCGCCATCCTCAGCGTCTATTTCGCGCGGCTCTTGAAAATCGCCGCCGAACTGCCGTCAAACGCCAGGACACGGCGTTTTGTGCTCGGCGTGCTTTTGGCCTTTCTCCCGGCGGCAGTGATCGGCGCACTGGGGCATGACTTCATCAAGACGGTGCTGTTTGAATCGCCGCGGCTGATCTGCATGACCTTGCTGATCGGCGGCTTCATCCTGTTGTGGATCGACAGCCTGCCGCTTTCGCCGCGCCATACCGATATCCAGGACTATCCCTTGTCGCTGTGCCTGAAGATCGGCCTGTTCCAGTGCCTCGCCATGGTTCCGGGCGTGTCGCGCTCGGGGTCCACCATTGCCGGGGCGCTGCTGATGGGGGCTGACAAGCGTTCGGCGGCGGAGTTTTCCTTCTTCCTCGCCATGCCAACCATGACCGGCGCCTTCGTCTATGACCTCTACAAAAACCGCAGCATCCTGTCGGCAGCCGACCTGCCGGTCATCGCCACCGGGTTCATTTGCGCTTTCATCATGGCGGTGATCGTGGTGCGCTATTTGCTTGATTACATTTCCCGGCACGGGTTCAAGCTGTTTGCCTGGTGGCGCATTGCGGTGGGGGCGGCCGGGCTTGCCGCACTCGCATTTCTGGGTTGAGGTCTATTTTTAAGTTTGCGCGCCTGCGGCGGCGCGGAGCTCGCCGTTTTAGAATGACGGCCAGACAAGGCCTGCCAGCCCGCGCCTTGCCAGATCCAGGCCGAGCAGCGTCAGGCCGATCCTGAACCATTTGCGGAAGGATGCCTCGTCAATCCGCTCAAGCAACACAGTGCCGGTCATGGTGCCGAGATAGCCCGAAGCGATCATGGCGGCGACCAGAACAATCCAGTCGGCAAAGGCAAAGCCGGCAAGCATGAAGGCGCCGACTTTCAGGCCGTGCTGCAAGGTCATGGCGGCGGCATGGGTGGCGATCAGCGCCTTGCGGTCATCGGAGATCAACTGACCGAAAAAGGCTTGCGCCAAGGGGCCGGTGGCGCCGAGAAACATCGACAGAAACGCCAGCACCAGGGCGCCTGCCGCCAGCCCGGCCTTGCCCAGCCGGTCAAAGCCGGGAATTTTCGCCCAGGTCAGCGCTATGATGAACAGGCCGAGCGTCAACTTGAGCGGAGCGTCGGGCAATTGAACAACAATGGCCGCACCGGCTGCCGCGCCGAGAACCGTCCCCAACGCAAACGGTCCCAGGATTGATTGGCGAACATGGGCGCGCTGGTTGAAGGCGCGGCCGGTATTGGAGCCAAGCTGCACCAGGCCGTGCACCGGGATGAGCGCGGACACCGGAATGAACAGGCCCAGAAGCGCCAGCATCGCCAGGCCGCCGCCCAGACCGAAGGCCGCCGTCAGCGCGGATGTGAAGAAGGACGCCAACACCAGAATCCCTGCAGCAAGCAGGCTGATGCCGTCAGGCAGGAATGCCAGGTCCACGCGGCTCAGGCCGAGGCGTTGCGGGTAAACTGGCCGGCCACCCGGAACCGCGACAGATAGGACGGCAGGATGGCTTCCGCCGCACTTGGCGCAATGCCGAGGCCTTCTAGCGTGCGGCGTTCCTTGACGGCCTGTTTGGACACGACATTGTCAATCTTGAGCAATTCCACCTGATCGGCGGTCAGCAACGGGTTCGGCAGCATGCCGAGCAGCGAGCCCTGGATTTTCGCCATCCAGAACGGGATATTGGCCAGCACGCGCTCGCGGCCTATGACCTCAAGCATAAGCTCCATCCAGGCTCGGAAGGAACGCTGGTCCGGCCCGCCAAGCTCATAGGTCTTGCCAGGCGTTGCGCCGCCGGCCACCGAAACGGCTACGGCTTGCGCGACATCGCCGACAAAGACCGGCTGGAACAGTGTATCGGCGCCGATCAACGGCAGGACCGGCGTGAACCGCGCCATGTTGGCAAAGCGGTTGAAGAAACGGTCTTCCGGTCCGAAGACCAGCGAAGGCCGCAGGATGACAGCCGATTTGACAGTCTCCAAAACAGCGAGTTCGGCGGCAGCCTTGGTGCGGGCGTAGGCAGAGGGCGAGGCGGCATCCGCGCCGATTGCCGAAACATGGGTGAGGCTGGCGCCAGCGGCGCGGGCGGCTTCGGCCACGGCGCGCGCGCCAAACTCCTGGACGGATGCAAATTTCTGCCTTCCGGTCTCATGCAGGATGGCGACCAGATTGACGGCGTGATCGGCACCCTCAAGCGCCCGGTCAACCGACCAGCGGTAGCGCAGATTGGCCTGGACAAGCGCGATCTGGCCGACATTGCCCAAAGGCTGCAGGTGGAAGGCGAGATCGGGGCGGCGGCAGGCGACGCGCACCTGATAGCCCTTCCTGGCCAACACACCGACCACATGGCGGCCGACAAAGCCCGAGCCGCCGAACACGGTGACGAGTTGGGGTTTGGACGCCATGGCAATCTCCTTGAAGCGGGTTTTCACGCCTGCCTTAGCGGGTTTTGCGGCCGCCGAAAACTGGCAAATTGGCCAACTTGGCGGATTTGGCGCGGCCAAGCCTCGACAGGCAAAACCGCCCATGGCACAGGTGCCCGATGGCACGCGACATCAAGATCTGCGGATTATCGACGCCGGAGACGCTGGAAGCGGCGCTCAATGGCGGCGCGAGCCATGCAGGGTTCATCTTCTTTGCCAAAAGCCCGCGAAACGTGACGGTCGAACAGGCTGCATCGCTGCGCAAAGCCGCGCTTGGCAGGGCAAAAGCCGTGGCTGTGACGGTTGACGCCGATGACGATTTCCTTGCGGCGGTCGTCGCCGGCATGCAGCCCGACATGCTGCAATTGCATGGTCATGAAAGCCCCGCGCGCACCGCTGAAATCCGCGCGCGTTTCGGCCTGCCGGTCATGAAGGCGTTCGCGGTATCGGAAGCGGCGGATCTTTTGGCAATCGCCCCATACACAGGCATTGCCGACCGTTTGCTGTTTGATGCCAAGCCTCCGAAGAATGCCGCGCTTCCAGGCGGCAATGGGCTGGCCTTTGACTGGAAGCTGCTGGCTGCGCTTGACGGCAGCGTCGATTACATGCTTTCCGGTGGCCTCAACGCCGCCAATGTCGGCGAAGCCATTTTGCAGGCCAATCCTCCGGGACTGGACGTTTCGTCAGGTGTTGAAAGCGCGCCGGGCGTCAAGGACATCGCCCTTATCGGCGAATTTTTCAAAGCAGTTCGGGCAGCAGGCGGCTGACTGCCCGAACGGGTTTCAGGAGTGGCAATTGTGAACAAACCGGCAGAACCCAATTCGTTCCGCTCCGGCCCTGACCGGGAAGGCATGTTCGGCATTTTCGGAGGCCGTTTCGTTGCCGAAACGCTGATGCCGCTGATCCTTGACCTGGAAAGCCATTGGCATGCGGCGCGCAATGATCCGGCCTTCAAGGCGGAGCTTGACCATCTCAACACCCATTATTCGGGCCGGCCCTCGCCCCTCTATTTCGCCGAGCGGCTGACGACGCATCTGGGTGGGGCGAAAATCTATTTCAAGCGCGACGAGCTCAATCATACCGGCAGCCACAAGATCAACAATTGCCTTGGCCAGATCCTGCTCGCCCGCCGCATGGGCAAGAAGCGCATCATCGCCGAAACGGGTGCGGGCCAGCATGGCGTCGCCTCTGCCACTGTGGCGGCGCGCTTCGGCCTGCCTTGCGTGGTCTACATGGGCGCAACCGATGTCGAGCGGCAGGCCCCGAACGTGTTCCGCATGAAGCTTTTAGGCGCGGAAGTGCGGCCGGTCACGTCCGGGCACGGCACGCTCAAGGACGCCATGAACGAGGCGCTGCGCGACTGGGTGACCAATGTCGAGGACACCTATTACATCATCGGCACGGCAGCCGGGCCCCATCCCTATCCGGAACTTGTGCGCGAATTCCAGTCGGTGATCGGCCGCGAGGCCAAGGAACAGATTCTGGCTGCCGAAGGCCGGCTGCCCGACATGCTGGTGGCGGCCGTCGGCGGCGGCTCCAACGCCATTGGGCTTTTCCATCCCTTCCTCGATGACCGCTCGGTGCAGATGGTCGGGGTTGAGGCTGGCGGCAAGGGCCTTGAGGGCGACGAGCATTGCGCCTCGCTGACTGCCGGTTCGCCTGGCGTGCTGCACGGCAACCGCACCTATCTCTTGCAGGACGGCGACGGCCAGATCAAGGAGGGCCATTCGATTTCGGCCGGCCTCGACTATCCGGGCATCGGGCCTGAACATTCATGGCTCAAGGATTCGGGCCGTGTCGACTACGTGCCGATCATGGACACGGAAGCGTTGGACGCTTTCCAGACGCTGACCCGCCTCGAAGGCATCATCCCGGCGCTGGAACCCAGCCATGCGCTGGCCGAAGTCATCAAACGCGCGCCGACAATGCGCAAGGACCAGATCATCGTGATGAATCTCTGCGGCCGCGGCGACAAGGACATTTTCACGGTCGGCAAGATTTTGGGGATGGGGCTGTAGGGGCCGGTCGGCTCGGACATTGCCTGCCGGCGCCGTTGTGTTACAGTTCACTACAATGCAATACACAGGAGGCCATAACCATGCCATCCGCCACCTTCTCCATGCGCATGGACGCAGAAACGAAAAAAGCCCTGGAATCAGAGGCGCAGCGCCGGGACCGGTCAGCCGCCTATATTGCCGGCGAAGCCATAGCGGCTTACCTCGACAAGCAGGCTTACAAGCGTGAATGCCTGCTCGAAGCGGCGGCGGAGGCCGACAAAGGTGTCTTTATATCTGAAGAGGCCATGGACCGCTGGATGGACTCTTGGGG
>JBATMU010000073.1:0-8212 GCA_049289995.1 Rhizobiaceae bacterium
TGGAATCCATCGTCAACGTGATCGCGGCGGGAGCGGCGTTTTACGCCATCCGCATCAGCCACCGCCCGGCCGATGAGGACCATCCGTTCGGCCATCACAAGGCGGAGTATTTTTCCGCCGTTCTGGAAGGCGTGCTGATCGTGGTGGCGGCGCTCCTGATTTTCCATGAAGCGGCGCTCGCCATGCTGCACCCCAAGCCGATCGAAACGGCTGCGGCCGGCATGGGCATCAACCTGGCAGGAGCGGTCATCAACGGAGCCTGGGCATGGCTGCTGATCTCGACCGGGCGCAAGGCGCGCTCACCTGCCTTGGTGGCCGATGGCATGCACATCCGCTCGGACGTGGTCACCTCGCTTGGCGTTTTGGCCGGGTTGGTTCTGGTGCTCGCCACGGGCTGGATCATCATCGATCCGCTGATGGCGTGCCTTGTGGCGCTCAACATCCTGTGGGAAGGCTGGAAGGTCATTTCCGGCTCGGTGCAGGGTCTGATGGATACGGCCATGACTGCGGAAAGCCAGGAAGGCATCCGCAGGACCATCGGTGAAAATGCCGCCGGCGCCATCGAATTCCACGATCTGAAAACCCGCGAGGCGGGCGCGGCGCGCTTTGCCGAATTCCACCTTGTGGTGCCGTCGGCCATGAGCGTTTCGCAATCGCACGAAATCTGCGACCGGATCGAAGCTGCGCTCAAGGCCGCAGTGCCGGGGATTGCGGTGCTCATCCATGTCGAGCCCGAGCACAAGGCGAAAAAAACCGGCGGCTTTGCGGTGTAATCGCATTCGAGCCGAATTGACGCAGGCGTTGCGCCGGACGGGCTGCGGCTCCATATTCAGCTTGCGCCGCATCTGCCTGGCCCTTGGTTGCGGCGGCCGGCCTTTTTGAAACCAGCAATGCCGGAGCCCGCCATGTCAACGCCGCAAGATCCCGGGCTTCCGCTGGACGTGATCCACCGCAATGCCGATGAAACGGCGCAGCCATCGCGCAGGCTTCGGTTCCGCAAGCGCTTCCTGCTGGTGTTTCTGGCGCCGGTGTTCATGTTTGCCGGCGCGGTGATGGGCATGTATTTCCAGCCGCCGCTTCTGCAGAAATTTTATGCGCTTACCGGGTTGACGCCGGGCGCGGGCACCGAAACGCCGATTGCCCTGCCGCCGAATGTCGAATTGCCGCAGGACATGAAGGACACGATGCAGCCGACCGATGTGGTGGGCCTGGCAAGGCTGATGCCGCGCGGCGATGTTTCCATTGTTGCGCCGCCCTATGGGGCAGGCGATGCGCGGATCGCCGAAATCCTGGCCTCCGCGGGCGACCATGTGGACAAGGGTGCGGTGGTGGCGCGGCTTGACAATCTTGGCCAGCTTGAAAGTGCGGTTCTGCTCGCGGACGCCAATGTGGCGGTGCGGGAAGCGGCGCTGATCCAGACCAGCCAGGCGGTGAGAAACTCGCGCGACGAGGCAAAGGCGGCGATGGAGCAGGCGCAGAGCCTGGCCGAAGAAGCGCGCGCCGGGCTGGAAAGAGCGCGCGAATTGTTCAAGCGCGGCGTCTCAACACAAGCCGCACTCGATTCCGCCGAGGCAGCCGAACGGCAGGCCAGCCTTGCCGTAAAGAAAGCCGAAGCGACGCTGGCGCGCTTCACCTCTGCCGAGATTGACCAGCAACCCGACGTCATTGTCGCCGGGCGCAATCTCGATGCCGCCAAGGCCGACCTGCAGCGGGCGAAAAAGGACATGGCGCGGGCGGAAGTCGTCGCACCGATTTCCGGCGTTGTGCTCAACGTGAATGCGCGGGCCGGCGAGCGTCCGCCGGCATCAGGCATCATGGAAATGGGCGACATTGCCCACATGATGGCCGAAGTGGAGATTTATCAAGACCGCATCGCGGCCATCACAGAGGGCCAGCCGGTCGAACTTGCCGCGGCAGCCATCGGCCAGACCTTGCAGGGCACGGTGGTTTCGGTCGGACTGACGGTCGGCCGTCAGGGACTGGTTTCCGACGATACGGCCGCCAATACCGATGCCAGGGTGATAACGGTCATGGTCGAGCTGGACGACCGTTCGTCGGAAATAGCCAGCCGCTACACCAATCTTGAAGTCGTGGCGCGGATAGACGCGCGCAAAACCGGCAAGTCCGCACCGTGAGCCGCCTGCTGCAGGCCCTTTTCGGGCGATTGCCGATCGGCTGGCTGCAACTTACCCACAGCCGCACCCGTTTTGCGGCGGCGCTGGCGGGCGTCGCCTTCGCAAATGTGCTGGTGTTCGTGCAATTGGGCATCATGAATTCCATGGCGACGGCGACCATGAAGCCCTACGGCTTCTTCAGCGCCGACATCATGATTTCCGCCTCCGATTCCAACGCCATTGCCGAAGGCGGCAATGTGGCGCGGCAATGGCTGTTTCAGGCGCTGGCCGACCCGGAGGTAGAGTCGGGAACCGGAATATACATCGCCAATGTGAACTGGGCGCGCAAGGAAAAGACGCTCGGGCTCACCACGTTCGGCATCGATCCGGCGCTGCCGGAGTTTCTCTCTGACGTCATGGCCAGCAAGTCCACCACGCTGCAATTGCAGAATGCGGGCATACTGGACATGTTCTCGCGCGGCCTGCCACGCGAGGAGGCTGCCGCCATCCGTCCGCAAAGCCCGGTATCCTTCGAAGTCTCCGGCAAGACGCTGACGCTTTATGACACTTTTCAGGGCGGCGGCGGATTTGGCGGCGATGGCTTCATGATGGTGTCGGACCAGACGTTTCTGAACCTGTTTCCGGCGCGGCAATCATCAGCGCCCGATCACATCCTTCTGAAAACAGTGCCGGGTGCGGACGCAGAAAAGGTTGCGGCAAGGCTGCGCGATCTGGTTTCCGACAAGACGCTGCGGGTGCGCAGCTATGCGCAGGCGGCGGCCGATGATCTCAACTATCAGCAGACCAAACGGCCAACCGGCATCATTTTCGGCTTCGGCGTCATCATCGGCATCCTGGTCGGCATCGTCATCGTCTATCAGGTGCTGTCCACCGATGTGGCCGATCATCTCAGCGAATATGCGACGTTCAAGGCCATGGGCTACCGGCAAAGATTTTTCCTCGGCATCGTGTTCGAAGAGGCGCTGATCCTGGCCGTTCTGGGCTTTGTGCCGGGCGTCGTGGTCGCAACGGGCCTTTTGGCCGGCATGAAGGCGGCAACGACGCTGCCCTTGGCCATGACCGTTGAAATGGCCGTGATGGTGTTCTTCGGCACGCTTGCCGCCTGCTCGCTTTCCGGCGCAATCGCCACCCGCCGCCTTGCTGCGGCTGACCCCGCTGACCTGTTCTGAACCGCCATGGCCAATTCCCACCCCATTTCCGTCAAAGGCCTCAATCACTGGTTCGGCACGGGTGAAGCGCGCAAACAGGCGATCTTCGACGTCAGCCTGAATGTCGAACGCGGCAGCCTGACGGTATTGATGGGGCCGTCGGGTTCCGGCAAGACCACGGTTCTGACCCTGATGGGCTGCCTGCGCGACGTGCAGGAGGGCTCAATAAATCTGCTGGGCCACGAGCTTGTCGGCGCCAGCCGCGGCATGAACGAAAACCTGCGCCGCCGTCTCGGCTTCATCTTCCAGGCTCACAACCTGCATTCCAGCCTGACGGCGCTGCAAAACGTGGTGATGGGCCTGCAGGTGCATGGCGCGCTCAGCCCTGCCGAAGAAGCCGAAGCGGCGCGTCACGCGCTCGGCCTGGTCGGCCTGTCAGACCGCATGGATTACCTGCCCGGCAATCTGTCCGGCGGCCAGAAACAGCGGGTGGCGGTGGCCCGCGCCCTGGCCGGCAATCCCGATATCGTGTTTGCCGATGAGCCGACGGCCGCCCTAGACCGTGAGAGCGGCATGAGCGTGGTGGCAATGCTCAAGAAGCTCGGACAAGTGCGCGGCACCACCACCGTGATGGTGACCCATGACAACCGCATTCTCGAGCTGGCCGACCGGATCGTGACGCTTGAGGACGGGCGGATCGTGAAGGACACCAAGCCAGGCGGGTAAACCGCCTTGCAACCCCTTGCCATCGCGCCTGGGCCGGGGTTATGGTTTGGCATGACCGCTTTTGTCCGCCCCGCAGAGACTCCCAGCCGCGCGCCTTTCGCGCTGCTTCTGCTTAGCTGCGGCCGCGGGACCCGGTAACGGGGGCGTCCGGCGGCCGTTTCTGCGCTCCCGGCACCTTTACATTCCCCTTTCCAGACGCCATTGACCAAACTCATTGAAGAGGCGTTGTCCGGCTGCATTCCGGGACGCCCGAAGGACGTGACAATGAACGACATTTCCGGCATGAAAGCCGCCGCCGCCAAATACCGGCCCTATCCGCTGATCGGGTTGCAGGACCGCACCTGGCCGTCCAAACGCATCGAAAAGGCCCCCGTGTGGTGCTCGGTCGACCTGCGCGACGGCAATCAGGCGCTGATCGACCCGATGGGCCATGACCGCAAGGCGCGCATGTTCAAGCTGCTCATCGACATGGGCTTCAAGGAAATCGAGATCGGCTTCCCCTCGGCCTCGCAGACCGATTTCGATTTTGCGCGCTGGTGCGTGGAAGAGGCGGGCGTGCCCGATGACGTGTCGCTGCAGGTTTTGGTGCAGTGCCGGCCCGAACTCATCACGCGGACTTTCGAGGCGCTGAAAGGCGCGCACCGGCCCATCGTGCATTTTTACAATTCGACCAGCGAATTGCAGCGCCGCGTGGTGTTCGGCAAGGATGTGGGCGGCATCAAGCAGATCGCCACGGATGCGGCCAAGATGATTACCGACATGGCGGCAAAGGCCGGCGGGGGTTTCCGGTTTGAATATTCGCCGGAGAGCTTCACCGGCACCGAGCTGGAAGTGGCGCTGGAAATTTCCAATGCGGTGGCCGAGATCATCCGGCCGACGGCTGACAACAAGTTCATCCTCAACCTGCCGGCCACCGTCGAGATGTCGACGCCCAATATCTATGCCGACCAGATCGAATGGATGGGCCGCAATCTCGACAACCGCGACAACATCCTGATCTCGCTGCATCCGCACAATGACCGCGGCACCGGCATCGCCGCAACCGAGCTTGGCCTGATGGCGGGCGCCGACCGGGTGGAAGGTACGCTGTTCGGCAATGGCGAGCGCACAGGCAATGTCGATCTGGTGACGCTGGCGCTCAACATGATGACGCAAGGGGTGGACCCGGGGATCGACTGTTCGGACATTCCGCGCATGAAGGATGTCTACGAATATTCCAACCAGTTGAGGATTCCCGAGCGGCATCCTTATGTGGGCGAACTGGTCTATACGGCGTTTTCCGGGTCGCACCAGGACGCCATCAACAAGGGTTTCAAGGCGCTCAAAAAAGCCAATCATACTTATTGGGAAGTGCCGTACCTGCCGATCGACCCGCAGGATGTGGGACGCAGCTATGAGGCAATCATCCGCATCAATTCGCAATCGGGCAAGGGCGGCATCGCCTATATCCTGCAGGCCGATTACGGGCTGAACCTGCCGCGCAACCTGCAGGCGGAGTTCAGCGGTGAAATCCAGGCAATCACTGATTCCGAGGGCAGGGAATTGCCGTCGTCGCGCATCCATGAAGAGTTCCTGAAATCCTATGTCGAGCAGCCCGGCGCGCGCATAAAGTTCGCCGATCACCACTCCTATCCCGATCTTGACCGCAAGGGCCGCAGGGTGGTCGAAGCGACGATCCTTGAGGACGGCAAGGAAACGGTCATCAGGGGCTCGGGCACCGGGCCGATCGACGGCTTCATGGATGCGCTGTCGCGGCATTTGGGCATCGAGATGAGCGTGCTCGATTATTCGGAGCACTCGCTGCACCGCGGCTCCAATGCGGCGGCGATCTGTTACATGGAGGTCGAGCATCCGGGCGGAAAACTGTTTGGCGCGGGCATCAACACCAATATCGTGACGGCCTCGCTCGAAGCCATTGTTTCGGCCGCCAACCGCATTCTGGCCCTGAAAAAGGGCTGATATGGCCCAAGCCGGTGCGGCAAAACCGCTCCGGCCATTGCATCACCGGCACTTGCGCTTCATTGTGCTCGAGCATGATGCGCTCAAATGGGAGCGGTTTGACGGAGAGTATTTTTCGCGTCGGCGAGGAGAACACCGCAGCACGATATGACTATCGCGCGAGGATTTCGACGCAGCTGAAGCGGAAAAGACCGCCGAGCCGGGATGGGTTCAACGTATAGAAGGACATGAACAAACCGCATTCGTTTCAACTTGGCCTTTTGCGTCCCGGTCTGCGTTGCGCGCGGCTAACGGCATTCATGCCGCCTCGCCGCCCGCTCCTTGCCGGACCGCAAAATTCCGGCGTTCAAACGATTCCATTTGAACGGATCATGCTCTAGGCCGGATGTTTGGGGACGCCAGCAGTGACGATGATTGCCGCCGACGAAATCAAAAGGGCGCTGGACCGCATTTTGGCCAGCGAGACCTTTGCGCGCTCCGATCGCGGCCGCAAGCTTCTCGGCTATCTGGTGGCCCGCGAACAGGCCGGCGAAGGCGAGCGGCTCAAGGGTTTTTCCATTGCCATGGACGTTTTCGGCAAGGATGCCGATTTTGATCCGTCAACCGATGCGGTGGTGCGCGTGCAGGCGGGGCGGCTCAGAGAGCTGCTTGGCCAGTATTATCTGACGGAAGGCATTCACGAGCGGGTGCGCATCGATATTGCCCGCGGCGGCTATCTGCCGTCCTACCGGCTGCGTGCGGATCCGGAAGGCGGCAGGCGCGAACTGTTTGATGAGCCTGCTGCCGATTCCAGCGCCGCACTGGATGCAGCGAGCATAAGCGCCGCACTCGGCAAGCATTTCGGCGAGATCAAGCCGGTTACGCCGGTTCTCAAGGCTTCGGCGGGCGGGCGCAGCCAGGTTGCAGCGCCCGATCTGGTTCCCGTGCAGCACGCGATCCTGCGGCATGTGCGGCTGTTTTGGGTGGCGCTGGCGGTGATTTCCAGCATGCTCGGCTTTGTTGCCTGGCGTATTGGTATTCAGGCCGCAGACACGCAGATTGCCTCGGCGGAAATGACCAGCGCCGTCAAAGGCCATCGCGGGGCGGCGACACGCGAATTGCTGCCGACCGTGTATCTGGACAGCAAGGATGGCGGCGATCCATTCGCCATGAAGGCGGCCGGGGCCATTCACCGGGCTTTGCCGCGTTTTGACACGATCAGCTACGCGGCGGGGCAGAAAATGCCGGCCAGCAATGCCGGACAGGCGGGCGCCGCCCAGTTTGTCCTGCGTGTCACGCCCGCGCCGAATGAGGTGCTGATTGAATTGGAGAACCTGGGGACAGCGAGGGTGCTTTTTTCGCGGTCCATCAAGGCGGAAGATACGCTGCCGCTTGATGATGCACTGGCTGCCTTGCTGACAGCCATGCTTCCGTCTTCCGGCGTCATCTATGCCTATCTCGATGAAAACGGCATACAATCGTCGGTCACCGGCTGCATGATCCTCGAAAACGCCTATTACAACGACCAGAAGGCTGAAAACCATGAGCCGGCCTATCGGTGTTTTGATGAGTTGGTGAATCGTTACGCCAAGTCACCGATGGTGTGGGCCGAAATTGCCGCGCTCGAGCTGGAAGCGGTCACCGACAAATATCCCTATCCCGCCGATGCAACACTGGACAAGGCGCTGCGCTTTGCGCGGCGCGGCATTGAACTCGGGCCGAATTCAGCATTGGCCTTCCGGTCCAACGGCTATGTGCTTTTGCGTGCAGGCGCGCGCGACGAGGGCATTCGCTGGACCAGCCAGGCAGTGGAGCTCAATCCCTATGACCTGACGCTCGCCGCATCAGCGGGCTATAATCTGGTGTTTGCAGGCGAATTTGAAAAAGGCGGCGCATTGCTGGTCCGGTCAATCCGCGCGACAGCCGTTCACCCGCAATGGTGGGATTATGCATTGTTTGCCGGCCTCTTTGCCACGGGCGCCGATGAGGAAGCCTATCGGGCCGCCGATGCGCTGGCCGGTTCGACGCGCACGCTTTATCTGGCGGCGAGGCTCTTGGCTGCCCAGGGGCGGGGGCAGACAGAGGAAGCCCGGACCTTTGCCGAGACGATCCGCTCCAAAAGTCCGAAATTCGCCGATGATCCGATGGCGAGCTTCGTGAAATCCAAATATCCGCCTGAACTTGCCAAGCGTCTTGCGGCTGAGCTTGCGAAGGCCGGTTTGGGGCCGCAGAGTTGACGCAGCTTTCCTGTACAAAGCGCGGCAC
>JBATMU010000074.1:0-23517 GCA_049289995.1 Rhizobiaceae bacterium
CCATCCGCTTTGACCCGCCTTTGTCAAAGGACCGAGTAACCCGGATCAGCCGCATGGGCTTCGGCGCCTTCGAAAAGGCCTTCCTTGTCCTCGACAGACCGGTCAAGCTCGGCGCAACCAACGTGTCCGTCACGGGCGCCAACCCGTGGTGCAACCTGATCGACCTGTCATCCGTGGCGGGAAAACCGGCCGTGCTGGCCTATTGCGGTGGGGATGATGCGCGTCGCGCCATCGCCGAACCGGATGCGCAAAACCGCGATTGGCTGCTCGCCAATCTCCGGCTTGCTGCCGGTGACAATTCCCTGCAGGCAAAAAGCTTCCGCATGTCTCGCTGGCAGACCGATCGTTGGACCGGCGGCAGCTATTCCTATCCCGCTGCCGCGAGCCGCCCGGGCGACAATACCGCCCTTGGCGGCAGGGAAAGCCGCAGCCTGCTTTTCGCCGGCGAAGCCTGCTCGGAATATTTCGGCACCGTGCATGGCGCGCTCGACTCAGGAATCCGGGCAGCACGGCTCGCCGCAGAAAGCTGAACAGGCAAGCGCGGAACATGTGCAATCCGCCGCACCAGGAGCATTCGAACTTGACCCCTGCCCCCATGCTCTTTAGGCCACCAGCCAAGGCAAAATGCCGCGAGGATTCCAAGGCATGAAATCCGCAGTCGTCCAGCTCCCCGGCCTCAACCGTGACCGCGACATGATTGCGGCCCTTACCAAGATCGGCGGCAAGCCGCCGGTGACGGTCTGGGAAACCGATGTCAGCCTGCCCAAGGTTGACCTGATCGTCATTCCCGGCGGGTTTTCCTATGGCGACTATCTGCGCTGCGGCGCCATAGCCGCCCGCATGCCGGTCATGAAGGCGGTGGCCGAACAGGTGGCGCGCGGCGTCAAGGTCATCGGCGTCTGCAACGGTTTTCAGATCCTGGTCGAGGCCGGCCTTTTGCCGGGCGTATTGATGCGCAATGCCTCGCTGAAATTCGTCTGCCGGACCGTCAAGCTCGAAGTGGTCAATGCCAAGACCGCCTTCACCTCGCGCTATGAACAAGGTCAGGTCATTTCCTGTCCGGTTGCTCATCATGACGGCAATTATTTCGCCGATCCTGAAACGCTGGCCCGCATCGAAGGCAATGGCCAGGTCGCCTTCCGTTACACGGCCGGCACCAATCCCAATGGTTCGGTCAATGACATCGCCGGGGTCATCAATGCAGCAGGCAATGTGCTCGGCATGATGCCGCATCCCGAAAACCTGATCGAAGCGGCGCATGGCGGCAGCGACGGGCGGGGCCTGTTTGAAAGCGCGCTCGGGGTGGCGGCATGAAGCGCGAGGTATTGCTGATCGCCGCCATGACGCTGGCCTCGTGCCAGTCCGGCAAGCCTGCCGGTGACGTCAAGGGACCCTCGGTGCGCGGCGACAAGTCCGCCCTGTCCACCATGGAGCGCGTGGCGCTCGGCGCCAATGAATGCTGGTACAAGCGCGGCGACCCGGCCTTCAAAGGCACCAAATTTTCGCCCGAACTGTCATCCTATTCCGGCAAGCCGCGCATTCTTGTGGTTCCGGGCAAGAATATCGGCGGCCTGCCATCGCTGGTCGTTGAAGCTACCGGCAATCCGGCGCGGCTGTCTGCTTATGGCCCGATGATGCAGGGCCCGCATGCCGGCAAGATCGCCGAAGACGTCAACCGCTGGGCAGGCGGCACAAAATCCTGCCGCGCGGCCTGAGGCGGAAATTGGACAAGCCGCTCGCCATAACCGGATTTGCCGTCGGGGCCTTCGCCGTGATCCTGCAATTTGCGCTGACTATTCCTGCCCGGATGAATGCCGGTCGCGATTTGGCTGAAGCACTGGTGTTCTTCTTCTCGTTCTTCACCATTTTGACCAATATCGGCGCTGTGCTTGTCTATGCCGCCAGCCTTTTACGCGGCAGGCTTTCCTTTTTCGCCACACCCTTGGCCCGCGCAGCAATTGCCGTCTGCATCACCATCGTTGGTCTGGTCTACGCCACTGTGCTCGCCAAAATCTGGGCGCCGGAAGGCTTGTTCTGGCTGTGCGATGTGCTGCTTCATTATGCGGCGCCGGTCATTTATGCGCTTTGGTGGCTGACTGCAGGCCGCAGCGGCACGCTGCAATGGTCAGATGCCCCCAGGATGCTCGTGTTTCCAGTGCTTTATCTGGTCTATGCCATGATGCGCGGCCTGTTGACGGGATTGTATCCCTATCCATTCATCGATGCAGCGGCACTCGGGCTCGGCCCGGCGCTTGTCAATGCGGCTGTTGTCGCTCTCGTCTTCCTTGTCTTCTCGTTTGGTGCGGTCGCCCTGGACCGCCGCCTCAAATCCCCATGATCCGCTGACGGCTGGACCCCCAACATGACCATTCCAAATTCCATTGCCATCACGCCGGAACTGATCGCCGCCCACGGCCTGAAGCTGGATGAATATGCGCGCATTCTGGAACTGATCGGCCGCGAGCCGACCTATACCGAACTCGGCATTTTTTCAGCGATGTGGAACGAACATTGCTCCTACAAAAGCTCCAAGAAATGGCTGAAAACGCTGCCGGTCACCGGCCCGCGCGTCATCCAGGGCCCTGGCGAAAATGCCGGTGTGGTTGATATCGGCGACGGCGATTGCGTGGTCTTCAAGATGGAGAGCCACAACCACCCCTCCTATATCGAGCCCTATCAGGGCGCGGCGACCGGGGTTGGCGGCATATTGCGCGACGTCTTCACCATGGGCGCCCGCCCCGTGGCGGCCATGAACGCCCTGCGCTTCGGCGAGCCGGGCCACGCCAAGACACGGCATCTGGTAAATGGCGTGGTGGCCGGCGTCGGCGGCTATGGCAATGCCTTTGGCGTGCCGGTTGTCGGCGGCGAGGTCGAATTCGATGCCCGCTACAATGGCAACATTCTGGTCAACGCCTTTGCCGCAGGATTGGCCAAAACCGATGCCATTTTCTATTCCAAGGCGACGGGCGTCGGCCTGCCGGTGGTCTATCTGGGCGCCAAGACCGGGCGTGACGGCGTTGGCGGCGCGACCATGGCCTCGGCGGAATTCGACGATTCCATCGAGGAGAAGCGCCCGACCGTGCAGGTTGGCGACCCGTTCACCGAAAAATGCCTGCTCGAAGCCTGTCTGGAGCTGATGGCGACCGGCGCGGTCATCGCCATCCAGGACATGGGCGCGGCGGGCCTCACCTGTTCGGCGGTGGAAATGGGCGCCAAGGGCGATCTCGGCATCGAGCTGGACCTCGACCGCGTGCCGGTGCGCGAAGAGCGCATGAGCGCTTATGAAATGATGCTGTCGGAAAGCCAGGAGCGCATGCTCATGGTGCTGCAACCGGAAAAGCGGGCTGAGGCCGAGGCGATTTTTCTCAAATGGGGGCTGGATTTCGCCATTGTCGGCACAACGACCGACGATCTGCGCTTCCGCGTGCTGCATCAGGGCGAGGAAGTCGCCAACCTGCCGATCAAGGATCTGGGTGATGAAGCGCCTGAATATGACCGGCCATGGACCGAAACGCCAAAGGCAGCCGCCTTTGCCGATGTGCCGCATTCGGATGTGGCCGACGCGCTTATGGCGCTTGTCGGCTCGCCCAACCAGGCCTCGCGCCGCTGGGTCTGGGAGCAATATGACACGCTGATCCAGGGCAATTCCCTGCAATTGCCCGGCGGCGATTCCGGCGTCATCCGGGTGGACGGCCACCCGACCAAGGCGCTGGCCTTCACCTCGGACGTGACGCCGCGCTATTGCGAGGCAGACCCGTTTGAAGGCGGCAAGCAGGCGGTGGCCGAATGCTGGCGCAATTTGACCGCTGTCGGCGCAGAGCCGATTGCCGCCACCGACAACCTCAATTTCGGCAATCCCGAACGCCCGGAAATCATGGGTCAGCTGGTCGGCGCCATCAAGGGCATCGGCGAAGCCTGCCGGGCGCTCGATTTCCCCATCGTCTCGGGCAATGTCTCGCTCTACAACGAAACCAATGGCCGCGGCATCCTGCCGACGCCCACCATCGGCGGCGTCGGCCTGATCCCCGATTGGTCGAAAATGGCCCGCATCGGCTTTGCCGGGGACAATGAATGCGTGCTGCTGGTCGGCGCGCCGCCCTCCTGGGGCACCCATCTTGGCCAATCCATCTATTTGCGCGATGTGCATGGCCGCAGCGATGGCCCGCCGCCGCCGGTTGATCTCGCCGCTGAAAAGCGCACAGGCGATTTCGTGCGCAGCCTGATCCGTTCAGGGCTGGCGACCGCCGTGCATGACTGCTCCGATGGCGGGCTGGCGCTGGCTCTGGCCGAAATGGCCATGGCGTCGGGCACCGGCGCGGAAGTCAATCAGCTGAACGATTGCGACCCGATTGCCGTGTTCTTTGGTGAGGATCAGGGTCGTTATGTCGTGACCGTCAGGCGCGATGACCTTGATGAGGTGCATGACCAGGCCAAATTTTCAGGCGTTTTCTCGCCCTGGATCGGCACGACCGGCGGCACGGCATTGAAGCTGGGTGACGCGCGCGCCATATCCGTGGCAGAATTGAAATCTGCGCACGAATCGTGGTTCCCCGATTTCATGCGGACCTGAAGGAGCCTCATATGGCAATGGAAGCCCACGATATCGAAAAACTGATCCGCACCGGCATACCCGATGCGGTGGTGACCATCCGCGACCTCGCGGGCGATGGCAACCATTATGCGGCCGAAGTTGTCTCGGAAAGCTTCCGCGGCAAGAACCGCGTGCAGCAGCACCAGATGGTCTATGCCGCCCTGCAAGGCAATATGGGCGGCGTGCTGCATGCGCTCGCCCTGCAAACCTCGGCTCCGGAGTAAGACCATGTCTGTGCTTGATGATCTGGTGAAGGGCGTGGTTGATGGCGCGCTCAAGGAAATCCTCAAAAAGACCACCGGCCGCTCGACGCTGACCAAGCGGCGGCGGCGCAAGGCGACGCCTGCCACCACGCTGCAGAAGATCGAACGGCTGCTGAAGCCGGCCAAAAAACAGACCAGCCGCAAGGCCACCTCGCGGGCCCGCTCCAAGACCAAACGCCGCGGCTGGTGAACGGACTTGTTTTGCCGGTCGGGCAGCGTTATTTGAATGCCATTCTCAGCCCGGGCCTTGAACCCGCGACACAAGGACTTGCACCATGGACAGCATTGCAAAAGCCATTGAAAACGAAGTGACGTCCAATGACGTCGTCCTGTTCATGAAGGGCACGCCGGGCTTTCCCCAGTGCGGCTTTTCCGGCCAGGTCGTGCAGATTCTCGATCATGTCGGTGTCGATTACAAAGGCATCAACGTTTTGACCTCCGGCGAATTGCGCGAAGGCATCAAGCAATACGCCAATTGGCCGACCATTCCGCAGCTCTATATCAAGGGCGAGTTCATCGGCGGCGCTGATATCGTCCGCGAAATGTTCCAGTCGGGCGAATTGCAGGCGCTTTTCGCCGACAAGGGCGTTGCCGCCAAACAGGGCTGATCCTCGGGTCAACCAAGTCACTCTTGCGCAGGCTTGCCTGCCATTGGACGGCCGGAACCATTCCGGCCGTTTTACATTTTTGAGAATTGATCCTGATGTCCGCACCCACCAGCCGTCTGGCCGGCATTTCCCGCATTGAATTCATCGCCTTGATGGCGGGCCTTGTGGCGATCAATGCCTTGGCCATCGATATCATGCTGCCCGGCATGCAGGAGATCGGCGAGGCGCTCGGCGAGCCGGATGAAAACCGTCGCCAGTTGATCGTTACCGCCTATTTCGCCGGGTTTGGCCTAATGCAATTGTTCGTCGGACCGCTGTCTGACCGGTTTGGCCGCAAGATGCCGCTGATGCTGGGGGTCGGCGTCTATATCGCGGCGGCCGTCGGCTCGCTGTTCGTCACCGCCTTCAATACGCTGCTGGTCTTGCGGGTCATCATGGGCGCCGGCGCGGCAGGTTCGCGCGTGTTGACCGTTGCCATGGCGCGTGACGTGGCGGGCGGCCGCCAGATGGCCGAGATCATGTCGCTGGTCATGATGGTGTTCATGATCATGCCGATCATTGCGCCGGCCATGGGCCAGACCCTTTTGCTGATCGGCGATTGGCGGCTGATCTTTGCCTTCATTGCTGTTGTTGGCCTTGGCATCGGCCTTTGGGCGCAAATCCGCCTGCCGGAAACGCTGAAACCTGAAAACCGCCTGCCATTCACCGCTTTAGCTTTTGGTCAAGGATTTGCCGCTGTCGTCACCAACCGGCTGTCCCTTTGGTACACTCTGGCGGGAACCTTCATATTTTCCGCGCTGTTCGGCTTCATCAATTCCGCCCAGCAGATCTATGTCGGCATCTATGGGCTCGGCGTTTGGTTTCCGCTGGCGTTTGCCGCCGTCGCCGCGCTCATTTCCCTGTCATCCTGGATGAATTCACGCCTGGTTCAACGCCTTGGCATGCGCCGGGTGTCCCATGCAGCGCTGTTTGCCTTCATCGCTTCAAGCACCGTGATGTTCGGTCTTGCCAGCCTCGGCCCGGTGCCGTTCCTTGCCTTCTACGGGCTTTTTGCGGTCATCATGTTCTGCTTCGGGCTGATCGGCTCGAATTTTTCGGCCATCGCCATGGAGCCGCTCGGCCATGTGGCCGGCATGGCCTCCTCAATTCAGGGCTTTGTGCAGACCGTGTTCAGCGCGGTGGCCGGCGCAATCATCGGCCAGGCCTTTGATGGAACCATCATGCCGATTGCCGCCGGTTTCCTTGCGGTATCGCTATCGGCGCTGGCCTGCGTGCTGATTGCCGAAAAGGGGCGCATCATGAATTCGGGATTGGCAGCCCCTCACCCCTGAAGGCCAAGCCCGGCAAAATCGAAAATCTTCGGATCGGCCAGATGGCTGGGCCGCACATTGCCAAGCGCCCTTATCATCGTATCCTTGCGGCCCGGCATGCGCCGTTCGATGTCATCGAGCATGGCTTTCATCGCATTGCGCTGCAGCCCGTCCTGGCTGCCGCACAGGTCACAGGGGATGACCGGAAACGCCATGGCGTCCGAGAATTTCTGCAGATCGGCTTCGGCGCAAAAGGCCAGCGGCCTCAGCACCATCACATCGCCCTCGTCATTGACGAGCTTGGGCGGCATGGATGCCAGCCTGCCGCCGTGAAACAGGTTCATGAAGAACGTTTCCAGAAGATCCTCGCGGTGATGGCCGAGCACCAATGCCGAACAGCCCTCTTCGCGCGCCACCCGGTAGAGATGGCCGCGCCTGAGCCGCGAACACAGCGAGCAATAGGTGCCGCCTTTGGGGATCTTGTCCGTCACAACGGAATAGGTGTCGCGCGTTTCAATCCGGTATGGCACGCCAAGCGAAGCGAGATAGTCCGGCAGCACATGTTTCGGGAAATTCGGCTGGCCTTGGTCGAGGTTGCAGGCCAGAAGCTCGACAGGCAGCAGGCCGCGCCATTTCAGATCCAACAGAATGGCCAGAAGGCCGTAGCTGTCCTTGCCGCCCGACAGGGCCACCAGCCAGCGCTCGCCGGGTTTTGCCATGCCGAATGTGTCAATCGCCTCGCGTGCATGCCGCACCAGCCGTTTGCGCAGCTTGTTGAAGGCAACCGATTGCGGCACGTCGCGAAACATCGGATGGCAGGCGCCATCGGTGATTTCTGACGGTTCGGTATGGACGTTCATCAGCCGCCTTCTTGCGCGATTTGGCGGATTCCCTATCCGCTATGGTTAGGCAGAAGCCCTATTGCACCGCAGCGGTTTTGTCGATTCCCGCGATTTCGCAATCGATTTCGCTGAAAATGCAAATTTTTCTGCCGGCTTCGGACAGTTTCGACCGGAATCTGTCCAATTCTAAATCGATTTGCCGCCAATCCGCCTTTTTGCCAGCGCCCATGGACGCACCGCCGGAGGGGCGGCAATGGGAGGGGAAATCCAATGTCCGTATTCACCGGGCCGGTCTTTGACATGGCCCGCCAGCAGTTTCACGTTATCGCCGACCATATCGGCATCCCGGCCGACGAACGCGACCGCCTGCTCCTGCCCAAGCGCGCCATGACTGTGTCCTGCCCCGTTCATATGGATGACGGTTCGACACGGGTTTTCCAAGGCTACCGTGTCCAGCATCACCTGTCGCTTGGCCCCACCAAGGGCGGCACGCGCTTTGCCGCCAATGTTGATATCGGCGAAGTGGCAGCCCTTGCGGTGTGGATGAGCTGGAAATGCGCGCTCGCCGACCTGCCTTACGGCGGCGCCAAGGGAGGCGTCACGGTGGATCCGCGCAGCCTGTCGATCCGTGAGCTTGAGGCGGTGTCACGCCGCTACATGCAGGAAATGATCCCTTTCATCGGCCCGCGCATTGATGTGATGGCCCCCGATATGGGCACCAATGAGCAGGTCATGGCCTGGTTCATGGACACCTGGTCCATGTATCAGGGCGTCACGGTGCCGGAAATCGTCACCGGCAAGCCGGTGGCGCTGGGCGGTACCGAGGGCCGCCGCGAGGCGACCGGCCATGGCGTCGGCTTTCTGGCTTTCCGCGCCATGGAGCATCTGGGCATCGACCCCAGTGGCGCAACTGCCATCATCCAGGGTTTTGGCAATGTCGGCTCGCATGCCGCCTGGATGCTGGCCGGGCGCGGCGTGAAGATCATCGGCGTTTCCGATCACACAGCCGCCCTGCATGATCCCAGCGGCTTTGACGTGGAAAAACTCCGCGCCCATGTCACGGTGAACGGCGTGCTGCGCGGCTTTGCCGCCGAAGCGGCCATTGATCCGGCGCTGCTGCTTGAACAGGCCTGTGACGTGCTGGTGCCCGCCGCCGTGGAGCGGGTCATCACCGGCGAAAACATCGCGCGCCTCAAATGCCGCATCATTGCCGAAGGCGCCAACGGCCCGACCACGCCGGATGCCGATCTCTGGCTTGAGAAGAACAAGTCCGACATTTTCGTCATTCCCGACATCCTGTGCAATTCGGGCGGCGTGATCGTGTCCTATTTCGAGTGGGTGCAGGATCTGCAGCAATATTTCTGGGGCGGGCGCGAAGTGCTCGACAAGCTCGAGCGCGTGCTCGACCGCTCCTGGGCGGCCGTTGCCGCCCGCGCCAAAAAGGACGGCATCCCAACCCGCACGGCGGCCATGGCCATCGGCGTGGAAAAGGTCCGCACCGCCAAAAAGCTGCGCGGCCTGTTTCCGTAAGCGGACCGGGCGCGTCAGCGTCCGAAAACGCTCCAGCCGGTTTCCCGCGCCAGCATTTCCAGCGCTTCAGCGCCAAGGGCCGAATTGCCCTTGGCATTGAGCCCCGGCGAATGCACGGCAATCGAGGCGATGCCGGGGGCAATGGCGAATATGCCGCCGCCGACGCCGCTCTTGCCCGGCAGGCCGACGCGGAACGCAAATTCGCCCGAACCGTCATAATGGCCGCAGGTCAGCATCAAGGCATTGATGCGGCGGGCGCGCTCGGCTGTGACGACCCGGTGGCCGGTCAGCGGGTCAATCCCGCCATTGGCCAGAAACAACCCTGCCCGCGCCAACTGGCGAACCGACATGGCCAGCGCGCATTGGTGGAAATATACGCCCAGCACATGGCTGGCCGGATGGCGCAGATTGCCGAATGCCGACATGAATTCCGCCAGCGCCGCATTGCGGTGACCCGTTGCCGTTTCAGACGCGGCGACGGCTGCATCAATGGCAATCGTGTCATCGTCGGCCAGGTCGCGGATGAACCTGACAATTTCACCAATGGCCTCCTTGGGTTGGTGGCCAGACAGCAGCACGTCGGCGACCGCAATGGCTCCGGCATTGATGAACGGATTGCGCGGAATGCCCTGTTCATGCTCCAGCTGGACGATGGAGTTGAACGCCGAACCGGACGGCTCGCGTCCCACCCGGCTCCACAGGCTGTCCCCCGCCTTGCCCAGCGCCAGCGTCAGGCTGAAAACCTTCGAAATGCTCTGGATGGAAAAGGGTTCATCGGCATCGCCAACTGCGGCCATCCTGCCATCGGCCATCGCCACGCAAAGCGAGAACCGGTCCGGCCGGACGTTTCTGAGTTCGGGGATGTAATCGGCAACGCGGCCCTCGCCGAAACGCGGCTTCAGCCTTGCATGAATGCTGTCAACGATTGCCTGGATGGCCTGCATGTCATCCTCCCGGTGACAAAAAAGCCGCCGCGGTTTCCCGGGGCGGCTTTTTCCGAAACTGTCAGAACCTTAGCGCGAATAGAATTCGACGACCAGGTTCGGCTCCATCTGCACCGGATAAGGCACATCGGCCAGGCCCGGAACGCGGACCACCTTGGCGACCATCTTGTGATGATCGGCTTCGATATAGTCCGGCACGTCGCGTTCGGCCAGCTGCACCGATTCGAGCACAATCACCAGCTGCTTGGACTTTTCGCGGACTTCAATCACATCGCCGGCCTTGCAGCGGTACGAACCGATATTCGTGCGCTGGCCGTTGACGTTGATATGGCCGTGGTTGACGAACTGGCGGGCCGCGAAAATGGTCGGCACGAACTTGGCGCGGTAGACAACCGCATCCAGCCGCATTTCCAAAAGGCCGATCAGCGTATCCGGGGTATCGCCCTTGCGGCGGTCGGCTTCTTCATAGGTCTTGCGGAACTGCTTTTCCGAAATGTCGCCGTAATAGCCCTTGAGCTTCTGCTTGGCGCGCAGCTGCAGACCGAAATCCGAAGTCTTGCCCTTGCGGCGCTGGCCATGCTGGCCGGGACCATATTCACGCTTGTTGACCGGGGACTTCGGGCGGCCCCAAATGTTTTCGCCCATGCGGCGGTCGAGTTTGTGTTTGGACGATTCGCGCTTGCTCATCGCATTTCCTTTTCAAATGGTTACGCCGGTTTCTTGCGAAACCGGGCGAAGGAAACGCGCCCTCCTCTGAAAACCTTTCGGGTTTTCTGACAGGATTGCCTGCGCACGCTTTGCGAAGCCAATCCACGGGACACGTCAGTGAAGCGCCGGACGTTTCCGCCCGGCGTTGGCGGCTGGATAGGGGAAGGCCCGGCAAATGTCAAATGCGCTTAAGCGCTTGCAGCCAAAATGCCCGGCGGCAGGGGCGCCGCCGGGCAATTGGACATTTGCCGCCCACACACACGGACAGGCAAACATGCGCCGGTTCGGGGCAGCCCTGGCGGGGGGCAAGGGATGGTTGGCTCCGGCGCGCCGCATATACGCGCGGCACATGCAGGCTATGACCCTGTGCATGACAGCTTGCTGACAACGGAGCAGGCCTGTCTTAATTTTCCACAGCTTCTGAAAAGGCTTGCCGGTCTGCCGCAGCGGACCGCCCCGGAATTGCTAACCATGCACCGGTTCGACACTCAGGATATCACCGCGCCAGTAGACGAATTCCCCTTCCGGCCTGTCCCAGGCGATTTCGCCGTGGCGCGGCCAGCGATAGTGCCCGGATTGGGCATAGCCGGAGAAGCGCCCGATCCAGCGCATCGGCTTGCTGGCCTTGCCTGTGCCTTGCGGCCGGTCATCCGCCTCAATGCCGGTAATGTCGCCAGCGGCATCAAACAGGAGCCGTACCCGTGCTGCGCCGCCATTGGTCTGCATCGTCACTTCCACGGTCAAATCGTCGATCTGCCGCCAAGCCAAACCCGCCATATTGAAAAACGCATCCGGGTTCCACGCCAGTTCGGCGAGAAAGCGCATGGCTTCACCCTTGTCGATGTCCGGTCCGCATGCGCTGGCAACCGGTATCGACCCTGCAATCCTCGCCTCGAGCCAACCGCGTTCGGCCACAAAGCTGTCAACGATCCGGATTGGCAGGACCTTTGCCATGAACCCGGAAGCCTGCCAGACAAAACCCGGCGTTTTCGATCCGGTGGTTTGCGTGGCATCCAGATGGAAGAACGCCGCTGCCGGCGACATGCGCATCTCGGCGCTCTGCACCATTTTGACGGCAAGCGGACCACCGGCCATGCCGCCGTTTCGGATTGCAAATGCGCGGACAATTTCGGGCAAGGAGTCAAAGGGCATGGGCCCGGACTGCGATGCCAGCAATTGGCCCACAAGAGCATCGGTTATCGCAGTGAACCGGGAGGCGTAAAAGAAATGTGCGAAAAGCAGGCCGGCCAGGATGAGCGCGGCAACGATCAGGAGTATTGTCATCCGGCACCTTGGCAATTGCCCGAGGGGGAAGCAAGCGATTTAGGCCGGCGCAGTCCCGCAGCAGCGCACAGCAAGGTCCGGCTCGAGGTAAACCAATGGAACTTGGTCTCTACACATTTGCCAGCCTGGCCGCCGATCCCTCGACCGGCCACGCGATCACGGCCGGGCAGCGCATCGCCAACCTGATCGAGGAAGCCGAGCTTGCCGACCAGACCGGGCTGGATGTCTTCGGCATTGGCGAGCATCACCGCCCCGATTTCGCCATTTCGACGCCCGCCGTCATGCTGGCGGCGATTGCCGCACGGACAAAACGCATCCGCCTGACCAGCGCTGTCACGGTATTGTCCTCCGATGATCCGGTGCGGGTGTTTCAGGAGTTTTCAACTGTTGACCTGATTTCCGGCGGCCGCGCCGAAATCATGGCGGGCCGCGGCTCGTTCATCGAGAGCTACCCGCTGTTCGGTTTCAATCTTGGCAATTATGACCAGCTTTTTGCCGAAAAACTTGAACTTCTGCTCAAGATCCGCGCCGAAAACCCGGTCACCTGGACCGGCGAGACACGCGCGCCTTTGGAAAGCGCCGGCATCTGGCCGCGGCCCATCCAGCAGCCGCTGCCGGTGTGGATTGCGGTTGGCGGCACGCCGCAGTCTGTTGTGCGCGCCGGAACTTTGGGCCTGCCGCTGGCGCTTGCCATCATCGGCGGCGAACCGGCCCGCTTCAAGCCGCTGGTTGATCTCTATCGTCAGGCTGGCGCCCGTGCCGGGCATGGCCCGAAAACCCTCAAGGTCGCCATCAATTCGCATGGCTTCATTGCAGGGGATTCAAACGTCGCCGCAGACACCTATTTCCCGCCCTATGCCGAAATGTTTGGCCGCATCGGCCGCGAGCGCGGCTGGGGGCCGGTCACCCGCGCCCAATATGAAGCCGGCCGCACCCTGCGCGGCGCGCTTCTGGTCGGCAGCCCCAACGAAATTGCCGAAAAGATCCTTGCCGAACACGAATTGTTCGCCAATGACCGGTTCATGATGCAGATCGACATGGGTTCGCTGCCGCATGCGCTGACGCTGAAAGCCATTGAACTGTTCGGAACGCGGGTGAAAGAACAGGTCAGCCGGGCTCTGAATCACCACTCGTCATAGGCCGGGCAGGCGGACGCCGGCAGCGGATCGAGCCGGAAAGACTTGTCGTCCTTGCCGGGTTCGAGTGAAACGGCATCCTCTTCCTCTTCGCCGCAATCGGGCGTCATGCGGATGCCCCACATGTCATCGAATGACAACAGCAGCGAGCCATCGTCGCGGCGCTTGGCGTAAAGCCCGCCGCCGTCGCATTCCACCCCGCAGAACACCTTGCCTTCGCGGACCATGCAGGGGCCGCTGGCATGCAGCAATTCGCGGTCGCCGCGCCGCTTGGCCGACAGCAGGAACAGATAGGCGCCCTGCCCGCCTTCTTCCTCGGAAAACACATGCCAGGTCAGCCCGTAACGGATTTCGGTGATCTTCTGGTCGGGATGCGCGGCCAGGTGCTTGGCGTCATATTTGCGGGCAAAGCAGATGCGGGCCTCGGGCTCGGGCTGAAGCAGCGCAGCCAGCTCCGGCGCGACAGGTTCCTGTTCGGGTGCGGCGTCAGCTGCCGGCGGCTTTGGCCGCACGGCGGATGGCGGCATGCCATTGGGAGAAGCGGAGGGCATGGTTGGCGGCGTATTGGCCTGCGGCTGCGCGGCTTCGGCGGCAAAGGCCGCCATGAGCGCCAATCCGGCCAAAGCGATTGCGCGAAATCCCGTCATCATGCCAACTCCTGCACCCGTGGGTACAATAGGCAAGCGCATGGCCAAGGCAAGATGGGAACCCTTGGCCCGGTAATGACCTATTTCCGCATCGACTTGGCATAGGTCTCCAGGACGCGGTTCATCTGCGTCTGATAGCCCTTGCCGAGCGACTTATAGGCTTCGAGCACCGAGGACTTTACCCGAAGCGTCACCTGCTGGGTCTTGTCTGCTTGTACCAGTTTGGCATCCCGCCAAAATGCGGCGTCAAGTTCGGGAATATCTTCGAAATTGATGGTATCCTCGGGCATGGCGGCAAGTTCAGCCGTGTTGATCCGCTTCAGCGATGGCTTGGTCATAATCACTCCTTTCGGCCCGGCTGGCGCGTCTGGCGGAAATGATTCGCCGCCGTCCGCTGCGGTCAGTGTGGACCACCGCCAAAATCAAAACCCCGCTGACTTGTCCAATGCTGATCGTCCGCATTTCGCCATAATCCCGGCGGCTGTCAGTCAGGCTGAAAACAGGGCCGTTGAAAATTTCGGCCGCCAGTTCAAAGCTGACGCCATGCTTGGTGACATTCGCTTCGTTCTTCGCCTCATCCCACTCGAACTGCATACATTCGTTACCACATTATGTAACTACATTCAACATATTTCCGCCCTCAACCCGAACCCGCCCATCAATCGCCGCAATGCAAAATCCGGCTTGCCGGAAGTGAAGATCGCCACATCGTCGTCGAGCACTAGCTCGGTGCCATGGGCAATCGGCGCGATGTGCTCAAGCACGGCGAGAGCCCTGCGCGCGATGGCCTCGGCCGGGTCGATCCAGTCCACCGGCCAGGGCGCGGTCTTGCGCATGCGGTTGACCAGAAACGGATAATGCGTGCAGGCCAGCACCACGATATCGGTGCGGCGGCCGTCCTTTTCGATGAAACACGGGGCGATTTCGGCCCGCACCGCTTCCTCGTCGACAAACCCCTCGCGCATATAGGTTTCGGCAAGGCCGGCGAGGTTTTCGCTGCCGACCAGCCGCACATGGCACTGCGCCGCATATTTTTCGATCAGGTCGCGGGTGTATTGCCGCTTGACCGTGCCGGGCGTCGCCAGAACCGAGACCAGACCGCTATGCGTGCGCTCGGCGGCCGGCTTGATGGCCGGAACAGTGCCGACAAACGGCATGTCCGGAAACCTCTCGCGCAGATCGTCCATCACGATGGTCGAGGCGGTGTTGCAGGCCACAAGGCACAGCACTGGATCGTGCCGGGCGATCAAATCAGTGAACAGCGAAACAATCCGCGCTTTCAGTGCGCCCTCATCCCAGCGCCCATAGGGAAACCCGGCATCATCGGCCACATAGATGAAGCGGCGGTCAGGCATCAGGATGCGCGCCTCGCGCAGCACCGATAGCCCGCCTATGCCGGAATCGAAGAACAGAACGGGTTGGTCAGTCATGGCGGCAAAAAGCCAATGTTGATTGGCGAGTGGCGAAAGGCGAATAGGGAAAGACAGGCATTGGTGCGTCCTCTTTGATCATCCAGAATTTCCGCGGGGAAGGCCCTTCGCTACTCGCTACTGCCCGTCCTTCTTCCTCGCCCGTCCCTCCGGCGCACCGGCGCCCTTCGGGCTTTGCCGCGAAAAATTGTCGAGCGAATTGACCACGCCGCGCAGCAGCTTGATTTCCGTCTGCGTGAATTCGGCCCGCATCAAGGCGGCGCGCAGATTGTAGGTCATGATTTCGGTCTTTTCCTTGGGGCGGAAATAGCCGCGCGCCGACAGCGCCTCTTCAAGCTGGCCGAACAGGCCCACAGTTGCCCCTCGCGGCGCCGGCGTCAGCTCAGGCCCTGCAAACCGCGTCTGGCGCGGGTCGGCGAGCCCGGCTTTCATCCATTCATAGGCCATCAACAGCACGGCCTGGGCGATATTGAGCGAGGAAAACTCCGGATCGACCGGAAAGGTCACCACCTCATTGGCCAAGCTCACCTCGTCATTGTGCAATCCCCAGCGCTCGCGCCCGAACAGCACGCCAACCCCGTCCGCCGCGCGCGACCGGAGAATCTCCGCAGCTTCCACCGGCCCGCGCACCGGCTTGTAGCCGCCGCGTTCGCGCGCCGTGGTCGCAAAGACGAAATTGAGATCGGCAATGGCCGACGGCAGGTCGGCAAACACCTTGGCATTCTCGACGATCGGCGCCGCCTTGACGGCCGTTTTCAGCGCCTTGGCATTCGGCCAGGCTTCGCGCGGATTGACGAGCCTCAGTTCCGACAGGCCGAAATTGGCCATGGCCCGCGCCACCATGCCGATGTTCTCGCCAAGCTGCGGCTCGACCAGGATGATGGCCGGGCTGGGCATTCCGGTTTCCGGGGTTTTGTCGTTTTCACTCATGCAAACGTCCTGACACGATTCCGCGCCAAACAAAACGCCGTCATTGACAGCGGGGTTTTGGCGGCGGAACCTTTCCCCGCAACCGGGAGGTCCAGCCGATGAAAACCCTGGAACAGCGCCTGCATGATGCGCTTGATCCGCGCGGGGCCGTGTCGAAGAGAATGTTCGGCGGCTTGGGCTTCATGCTGAATGGCAACATGGTGGCCGGCACATTCCGCGAAGGCATGCTGTTCCGCACCGGCAAGGGTTTTGACGCCATTGCCGCCGCCCGCCCGCATGCACGGCCGATGGACATGGGCGGGCGCATTGCCGAAGGCTATTGGATCGTCACGCCTGACGGCTTGGACGACGAAGGATTCTCATTCTGGCTTGAAGCAGCGCTGGTCTTCAATGCCAGCCTTCCCGCGAAAGACCCCACTGTGAAAAAGCCGATGCGCAAGGCTGCGCCGGGGTCCAAGGCTTAGCTTGGATCCATGCGGTTTTTGCAATGCGGCATGCTCGACTTCTTCCTTACTATGCCAGCCCGAAACCGGATGCTATAGGGCAGGAAACGCGGCGGAAATGCCCGCTTTGCAATCGGAAAAGGATCGAACATGGCGAAGATCAAGGTGGCCAAGCCCGTTGTCGAAATTGACGGCGATGAGATGACCCGCATCATCTGGCAGGCGATCAAGGACAAGCTGATCCACCCCTATCTGGACATTGATCTGGAATATTACGATCTCGGCATCGAGCACCGCGACGCCACCAATGACCAGGTGACGATTGATGCGGCCAATGCCATCAACAAGCATGGCGTCGGCGTCAAATGCGCCACCATCACCCCTGATGAAGCGCGTGTCGCCGAGTTCGGCCTCAAGAAAATGTGGAAATCGCCCAACGGCACCATCCGCAACATTCTTGGCGGCGTCATTTTCCGCGAACCGATCATCTGCAACAACGTGCCGCGCCTGGTGCCGGGCTGGACCAAGCCGATTGTCGTCGGCCGCCACGCCTTTGGCGACCAATACCGCGCCACCGATTTCCGCTTCCCCGGCAAGGGCACCTTGTCGATCAAGTTTGTCGGTGACGACGGCAAGGTCATCGAGCACGAAGTGTTCAAATCGCCGGGCGATGGCGTGGCCATGGCCATGTACAATCTCGACGATTCGATCCGCGATTTCGCCCGCGCCTCGCTCAATTACGGTCTGCAGCGCAATTATCCGGTCTATCTGTCGACCAAGAACACCATTTTGAAAGCCTATGACGGCCGCTTCAAGGATATTTTCCAGGAGATATTCGACGCCGAATTCGCCGCCGACTACAAGGCGCGCAAGCTGACCTATGAGCACCGGCTGATCGACGACATGGTGGCGTCGGCGCTGAAATGGTCGGGCGGCTATGTCTGGGCCACCAAGAACTATGACGGCGACGTGCAGTCCGACATCGTGGCGCAGGGCTTTGGCTCGCTCGGCCTGATGACCTCGGTTCTCCTGTCGCCCGATGGCAAGACGGTGGAGGCGGAAGCCGCGCACGGCACCGTCACCCGCCATTACCGCCAGCACCAGAAGGGCGAGGAAACCTCGACCAATTCCATCGCCTCGATCTTTGCCTGGACGCGCGGCCTGTCACACCGCGCCAAGCTCGATGACAATGCCGAACTTGCCCGCTTTGCCGCCACGCTGGAAAAGGTCTGCGTGCAGACCGTGGAATCCGGCTACATGACCAAGGATCTGGCCCTGCTGATCGGCCCCGATCAGCCTTGGCTGTCCACCACCGGCTTCCTCGACAAGATTGACGAGCATTTGCAGAAGGCCATGGCCTGATGCGAGGCGGTGGAAAGGCTCTGCGCTTTTCCCGCCGCCGCCTGCTGAAAATCGCCTTTGTCGTTCTGGCGCTGGCCACTACGCTGCTGGCCGCCCGCTTTTTCTGGCGGCTGGCGCATTTCAGCCTGCATGCCGGCGAGCCTCCTCAAGGCTGGATGCCGATCGGCTATGTCGCCCGGCTGCATGGTGTTCCCGTTGAGATACTGAAATCGGCGCTCGGCCTTCCCATCGACGCTGTCGACCGGCGGCCGATATCGGAAATCGCCGCCGAACGCGGCCTGACGGAAGCAGCCTTCATCGGTCAGATCATGGCCGAAATCGAAAAGTTGAAACAGGCCGCCAAATGAACGCCTATGTGCTCGGGCTTCTGGCGGACTGGGGCGCGCCCTTTCTGTTTGTGCTGCTGTTTCTGGCGGCCTTCGGCCTGCCGCTGCCCGCCACGCTGACGCTGATTGCCGCTGGCGCCTTCATTGCCGCCGAAAGCCTCGATCTTGCGCCGGTTTTTGCATGGTCGGTTCTGGGCGCAATCGCCGGCGACCATGCAGGCTACCTTGCCGGACGGCTGGCGGGCGTGCCGATTGAAGGCATGGCCGCCACACGCCCCAAAATGGCAAGGCAGATACGCGCGGCGCGCGCCTTCATGGACAAGCGCGGCATGGCAGGCGTGTTCCTGACCCGCTGGCTGGCCGCACCCATTGGCCCGCCGGTCAATCTGGCGGCGGGCATTGCGCATTTCGCACCGGTAAAGTTCGGGCTCGCGGTCATTGCCGGCGAGACCCTGTGGGTTGCGCTTTATCTCGGGCTTGGCGCGACCATTGGCGCGGCGGCAGAAGACATCGCCGCCCTTGCCGGGGATTTCGGCTGGCTGGCGGTTCTGGGCGCGGCAACGGGATTTCTCGGCTGGAAACTGTTCCGTCCGAAAAAAGCTATCCCGCCAAGGCAGACCTGACCGCAGCGATGGCGTCTGCCGCTTTGGCCGCATCCGGTCCGCCCGCCTGCGCCATGTCCGGCCTGCCGCCGCCACCCTGCCCGCCCAAAGCTGCCGCTGCCAGCCGGACCAGATCAACAGCCGAATGGCGGCCTGTCAGGTCGTCAGTGACGCCGACCACCACGCTGGCCTTGCCATCGTCACCTGCGCCGACAAACACCGCAACACCGGAACCCAATTGCGATTTGGCTGAATCCACCAGTGATTTCAGATCCTTGGGCGAAACGCCCGATACGGATTTTCCGATAAAGCCCACGCCGTTGACCTGATCGGCGGCCTCCGCAGATCCTGTACCGCCCAGCGCGAGCTGCTTGCGCGCCTCGGTCAGCTCGCGCTCCAGCTTGCGCCGTTCGTCGAGCACCTGTTCGAGCCGGCCCAAAGCCTCGCTTGGCGTGACCTTCAGCGCTGCGGCCATGGCCTTGACGCGGCGGTCCTGCTCTTCGAGATGCTTGCGCGCCGCTTCGCCGGTCAGCGCTTCCAGACGGCGCACACCGGAGGCGACTGCACTTTCGGCAACCAGCCGCACCAGGCCGATATCGCCGGTCTGGCTGACATGCGTGCCGCCGCACAATTCGACCGAATAAGCCTTGCCCGCCTTGTCGCCATGCAGTGCCCTGCCCATGGTGACCACGCGCACTTCATCACCGTACTTTTCGCCGAACAGCGCCATGGCGCCCTCGGCAATGGCGTCATCCACCGCCATCAGCCGCGTGGTGACCGGGCTGTTCTGCAGGATGATCTCGTTGGCAAGGTCTTCGACGCGCGAAAGCTCGGCATCCGAAATCGGCTTGGGATGCGAAAAATCAAACCGCAGCCGGTCGCCGGCCACCAGCGAACCCTTTTGCGCGACATGCTTGCCCAACACTTCGCGCAGGCCTTCATGCAGGAGATGGGTGGCGGAGTGATTGGACCTGAGGCGGCTGCGGCGGGCGTGATCGACCAAGAGGTCAGCCGCCGCGCCGGTCTTGACGGTTCCGCTCGCCACCGTGCCAGAATGCACGAACAGGCCGTCGCCGCGCTTGTGCACGGCGTCAATGTCAATGCGGAAACCCTCGCCGGAAATCATGCCGGTATCGGCCTGCTGGCCACCGGATTCGGCATAAAACGGCGTCTGGTTGAGTACGACCGACACTGCCTCGCCTGCCTTGGCGCCCGAAATTTCCGCGCCATCGCGCACCAAAGCCGCAATCACACCCTCGGCGCGCTCAGTGCCGTAGCCGAGAAACTCGGTGGCGCCGAGCTTTTCGCGCAGCGCAAACCAGATGGCGTCGGTCGCAGCTTCCCCCGAACCGGCCCAGCTGGCGCGGGCTTCGGCCTTCTGCCGCTCCATGGCGGCGGAAAAGGCATCCAGATCAACAGTGATATTGCGTTGCCTGAGCGCATCCTGGGTCAGGTCAAGCGGAAAACCATAGGTGTCATAGAGCTTGAAGGCCGTCTCGCCATCGAGCGTGCCGCCGTCATCGAGATCGGCAGTTGCATCACCCAAAAGGCCAAGCCCGCGCTCCAGCGTCTTGCGGAAACGGGTTTCCTCCAGTTTCAGCGTCTCGCTGATCAAAGGCTCGCCGCGCACCAGTTCCGGAAAGGCCGCACCCATTTCGCGCACCAAAGCGGGAACCAGCCGGAACATCAGCGGATCGCGCGCGCCCAGCAATTGGCCGTGGCGCATGGCGCGCCGCATGATGCGGCGCAGCACATAGCCGCGCCCCTCATTTGACGGCAGCACGCCATCGGCGATCAAGAAGGAAGCGGCGCGCAGATGATCGGCGATCACCCGGTGACTCGCGCGGTGCTTGCCCTCCGCCTTGACTCCGGTCGCCTCTTCAGAGGCGCGGATCAGTGCCTTGAACAGATCGATATCGTAATTGTCATGCTGGCCCTGCAGAACGGCGGCAATGCGCTCAAGCCCCATGCCGGTGTCGATGGACGGCCGCGGCAGCGCCACGCGCTCGTCCTTGGTGACCTGCTCGAACTGCATGAACACCAGGTTCCAGATCTCGATGAAACGGTCGCCGTCCTGATCGGCACTGCCCGGAGGCCCGCCGGCGATCTTGTCGCCGTGGTCGAAGAAGATTTCCGAGCACGGTCCGCACGGTCCGGTATCGCCCATCGCCCAAAAATTGTCGCTGGTCGGAATGCGGATGATGCGGCTGTCGGGCAGGCCGGCAATCTTGCGCCAGAACCCGGCCGCCTCGTCATCAGTGTGATAAACGGTGACAAGAAGCCGCTTGGCGTCAATGCCGTATTCGCGGGTGATGAGGTTCCAGGCCAATTCGATGGCCCGTTCCTTGAAATAATCGCCAAACGAAAAATTGCCGAGCATCTCGAAGAACGTGTGGTGGCGCGCCGTATAGCCGACATTGTCGAGATCATTGTGCTTGCCGCCGGCCCGCACGCATTTCTGCGAGGTCGCCGCGCGGCTGTAGTCGCGCTTCTCAAGCCCGGTGAAAACGTTCTTGAACTGCACCATGCCGGCATTGGTGAACATCAGCGTTGGATCATTGCGCGGCACAAGCGGGCTAGACGGCACGACGGCATGTCCCTCGCGGCCAAAATAATCCAGAAATTCCGAACGGATTTCGCTGACGCCGCTCATGATAACCCTTTGTGGTGCTGTGGAATGCCCGGCCAACATGGCCATTCCAATGTGAATGTGCGCCTTGTATCGCCCGGCTGCGCACCTGTCCACAAAACGACTGTCTGCAGAAATGGCAAAATGCGCAATTTTTGCGCCGAAAGGCATTCTGCAATCCGTTCAGATCGCCGCTGACCTCCGGTATCTCCACGCCAGCCGTTGGTTGCCCATTCCGCAAACCCAAACGAAAACCGCTGGCGCAAGGCCAGCGGCTTCATTCGGTTGGTCGTGAAACGGCTTGGCTTGAAGCGCCCAACCGGGAAATCCGTCAGGCCTCAGCGGCGTCGTCCAGATCGGTTTCCGGCGTGCCCTCAAGGAACTTGTCGGCGATCAGCCCGGCGTTCTGCCGGAGCAGCGTCTCGATCTCGCGGGCCGTATCAGGATTGTCGCGCAGGAACAGCTTGGCATTTTCACGGCCCTGCCCGAGGCGCTGCGAATTGTAGGAGAACCACGCGCCGGACTTTTCAATCACCCCGGCCTTGACGCCAAGATCAACCAGTTCGCCGGTCTTGGAGACGCCCTCGCCATACATGATGTCGAATTCGACCTGCTTGAAGGGCGGCGCCAGCTTGTTCTTGACCACTTTGACACGGGTCTGGTTACCGGTGACCTCTTCACGCTCCTTGACCGAACCGATGCGGCGGATGTCGAGACGGACCGAGGCGTAGAATTTCAGCGCATTGCCGCCCGTCGTGGTTTCGGGCGAGCCGAACATCACGCCGATCTTCATGCGGATCTGGTTGATGAAAATGACCATCGTGTTCGAGCGCGAGATTGACGCCGTCAGCTTGCGCAGCGCCTGGCTCATCAGCCGCGCCTGGCTTCCCGGCAGCGAATCGCCCATCTCGCCCTCGATTTCGGCACGCGGCGTCAGCGCCGCCACCGAATCGATGACCAGCACGTCAATGGCGCCGGAACGGACCAGCGTATCGGTGATCTCCAGCGCCTGCTCGCCCGTGTCAGGCTGCGAAATCAAAAGGTTTTCCAGATCAACGCCCAGCTTGCGCGCATAGACCGGATCAAGCGCATGTTCGGCATCGATGAAGCCGCAAATGCCGCCCTTCTTCTGCGCCTCGGCAATGGTGTGCAGCGCCAGCGTCGTCTTGCCCGAGCTTTCCGGCCCGTAGATTTCGATGATGCGGCCGCGCGGCAGGCCGCCGACGCCCAGCGCAATGTCGAGGCCAAGCGAACCGGTCGAAATCGTGGAAATCTCGACAACCTGCTCGTTTTGGCCGAGCCGCATGATCGAACCCTTGCCGAAGGCGCGTTCAATCTGCGAGAGCGCGGCGTCAAGCGCCTTGGTTTTGTCCACTGATTTGTCCTCAACGAGCCGCAATGAATTCTGAGCCATGATACACTACCCCTTGTTCGTCAATGAAGGCCGCCCGGTCTTCGTTCAAGACATATTCGTATCTGGTTTGTTCTCATTTGGCAAGTGGCGTCATGCCATTGTAAAATAACAATAAAGCTGCTTGTGTTCATTTTTTGTTTTCCCGGACGGCCAAATTCTGTCCGCTCGGCAAATCAGCCGCCGGAAAACCGGATGGCGCGAATCGGCAGACAGGCTCTCCCGATCAGGCGCTGGGACAACTTTCGCTGGTGACGATCCACGAGGTCACATTGCCGCTCATGCCGCAAATGCGGATTGTGCCGCCGAGGCATATCCGGTCGCCCTGGTTCCAGTCCTTGCCGTAGGCCCGGCACAGGCAGGGTATGTCTGCGGCGGGAGCGGGAAGCGCCGACAGCACGGCGATTGCCGCCGCACGCAGCCAAACAAATGACATGGCCGGAATCGCCGTTTTCATCGGCCCGCCTCCAGCACGCCATTGCGATAAATGCCGGCGATGGCCGAATCATCGGGCCAGGCAG
>JBATMU010000075.1:0-6453 GCA_049289995.1 Rhizobiaceae bacterium
GGAAAAGGCCTCCGGCGGCGGCGCCAAGCGCAGCCAAAAGGAGGCCTCGCTGGGCGGCAAGAAAACGACCGGCGGCGCCAAGCTCAGCCAGAACGAGATGGACGCGCTGCGCGGCCAGATCGAAAAATGCTGGAATGTGCCGGCAGGTGTGGCCGAGGCCGAGGGATTGAAGGTCTCGGTCAAGTTCAAGCTGACGCCGGAAGGCGAGATCGACGGGCGGCCTGAAATCGTTTCCGGCGGCTCGGACAGCGTGGCCCGCGCGGCGGGCGAATCGGCGCGGCGCGCGGTGATGAAATGCGCGCCCTACAATCTGCCTGCCGAAAAATATGAATCCTGGGCTGACGTGATCGTCAATTTCGATCCCAGCCAGATGTTTTGACCAGCCGCATTTGCGGCCAGACCGATGGAAGGCCTGACACGATGATGACGACGATGAGAAACCTGTTTCTGGCGAGCGCTCTGGCGCTGGGCTTTGCCGCGTCTGTGACCATGCCCGCCCATGCACTGGTCGAGATCGACGTCAACAAGGGCACGATCGAGCCGCTGCCGATTGCGGTCAGCGACTTCGTGGCCGGCGATTCGCTGGGTTCGGAAATCGCTGGTATCGTGGCGGCCGATCTCAAGCGTTCGGGCCTGTTTGCGCCCATCGACAAGGGCGCATTTCTGGAGACGATCTCCAATCCTGACGCCTCGCCGCGTTTTGAGGACTGGAAGGTCATCAATGCGCAGGCGCTGGTGACCGGTCGCGTCTCCAAGGAGGCGGACGGGCGGTTGAAAGCTGAATACCGGTTGTGGGACACGTTTGCCGGCCAGCAGCTCGACGGGCAGCAATTTTTCGCCAACAAGGAAAACAAGCGCCGCGTCGCCCATATCATCGCCGACGCCATCTACGAGCGGCTGACCGGCGAAAAGGGCTATTTCGACACGCGCATCGTGTTCATTGACGAGTCCGGCCCGAAGACCAAGCGCGTCAAGCGGCTGGCCATCATGGACCAGGACGGGGCAGGGCTCAAATATTTGTCCAAGGGCAATGAACTGGTGCTGACGCCGCGGTTTTCGCCGACGCGTCAGGAAATCACCTACATGTCGTTTGCCGGCGGCCAGCCGAAGGTCTTCCTGCAACAGCTGGAAACCGGCCAGCGCGAACCGATCGGCACGTTCCCGGGCATGACATTTGCGCCGCGCTTCTCGCCGGACGGCCAGAAGGTCATCCTGAGCCTTGGCCGTGATGACGGCAATTCCAACATTTTCGCCATGGACCTGCGCTCGCGCGCCACCCAGCGCATGACCGATTCCAATGCCATCGACACCTCGCCGTCCTATTCGCCGGATGGCGGACAAATCGTCTTTACCTCCGACCGGGGCGGTCCTTCGCAGATTTATGTGATGGGCGCGGACGGATCCAACCCGCAACGCATTTCATTCGGCGAAGGGACTTATTCGACGCCGGTCTGGTCGCCGCGCGGTGATCTGATCGCCTTCACCAAACAGTCGGGCGGGCAGTTTTCCATCGGCGTGATGCGCACCGACGGATCGGGCGAGCGCATCCTGACTTCGGGTTATCTGACCGAGGGGCCAACCTGGGCGCCGAATGGCCGCGTTTTGATGTATTTCCGCGAGCAGGCGGGTTCGGGCGGCGCGAAACTGTTTTCTGTCGATCTGACCGGCCGCAACGAACAGCCGATCCCGACGCCGAATTTCGCTTCCGATCCGGCATGGTCGCCGCTTCTGGATTGAGGACAACACCGCCCGCCGGCGATTTCCGCAATCACGCCGGGTTTTGCCCCTTGTTTGGCCGCATTTGGCCCGCAGGTGGGACAGAATTGCAGCCGGCAACCAATCCGGCGCGGGGACCGGGGGACAATCCGGTCTTTTCACCGGTCGTTAACCACGTTTCTTGGTCCCGAATTAACCCAACCATGGTTACTGAGGGATCAACGAAAATGATCCCATTTGAAGGAGCCGCAGTCATGCGCGCCATTGCCAAGCTTGCCGCCAATCCCGCTATTCTTGCCCTTGCCGCTGTTTTGGCGATTTCGGGCTGCGCCTCCAAGAAAGCGCCGAACAATGCCGCCGACCTTGGCCTGGGCGCCGGTGCGGGCGCGGCAACGCCCGGTTCACCGCAGGATTTCACCGTCAATGTCGGCGACCGCATTTTCTTTGACACCGATTCCTCGGTCATCCGCGCCGACGCCCAGCAGACGCTGGCCAAGCAGGCGCAGTGGCTCAACAAGTACGGCAATTACCCGGTGCTGATCGAAGGCCATGCCGACGAGCGCGGCACCCGCGAATACAACATTGCGCTTGGTGCGCGCCGCGCCGCCGCCACCCGCGATTATCTCGCCTCGCAGGGCGTGGCCGCCAAGCGGATCAAGACGATATCCTATGGCAAGGAGCGTCCGGTTGCGGTGTGCGACGACATTTCCTGCTGGTCACAGAACCGGCGCGCCGTGACTGCCATCACCGGCGGCGGCGGCAGCTGACCGGAACGGACCTGACTGGCCGGACATGACAAAAGCGGCCGCAAAGGCCGCTTTTTTTGTGATCGGAAGGCGGTAAACTAAATTTGGCCGAAATCAGGGCCGCTGATATCTTCAGGACCAGCCTCAAAAACTCCATGCGGGACGTGACAATGACATCCATGACCAAAGCTCTGGCAATTCTGCCGCTCCTCGCCCTGCTCGCCCAGCCGGCACTTTCCGCACCCTTGCCGCGGGCGGATGTGGGCGCGGGCCTGCCGGTCATTCTGGCGCAGGCCGCTGATCCGCGCATTGCCGGCATGGAAGAGACCATCCGCCAGCTCAACGGCCGGGTGGAGGAGTTGAACTTCCAGATACTGCAAATGCAGGACCAGCTGCGCAAAATGCAGGAAGACAACGAGTTCCGCTTCCAGGAAATCGAAAAGCAGAAAGAGGGCAGCGTTGTGCCGGCTGGCGAACCCAAGCAGGACAATGCTGCAGTTCCGGAGGCTGCGCCCAAGGCAGACAGCGCCGCAGCTGCCGAACCGGCAGAAGCCCCCAAGGAAGAGGCGGCTGAAGCGCCGAAGCCGGAAGCCGGTCAGGATGTTGTGCTCGGCGCCCCGGAAAAACCGCTTGGAACCATCACCTTTGACGCCAATGGCAATCCGAAAGGCGGCGCGGAAGCGGTGGACCCCGTCGATGGCGCGGTGCTTTCTGCGCTGCCGCCCAGCGATGATCCCGAGGAATTGTACCGCAATTCCTACCAGTTCATCCTGTCAGGCGACTACAAGACGGCGGAAACCGGTTTCCGGGATTATGCCGAAAAGTTTCCCGGCGATGCTCGCGCCGCGGATGCACAATATTGGCTGGGCGAAGCGCTGATCGGCCAGGAACGCTACCGCGATGCAGCAGAAGTGTTTCTTGCCGCCAACAAGGCTTTTCCGAAAGCCCGCAAGGCGCCCGACATGATGCTCAAGCTCGGCGTGTCGCTGGCGGCCATGAAGCAGCGCGACGTAGCCTGTGCGACCTTTGGCGAAATCGGAACACGTTATCCGGGCGCATCCGATGCGCTCAAGGGCCGGGTCAAGCAGGAGCAGGCGCTGGCCGGGTGCTGAGACAATTCGACCGGCATTTTCTGCCATTTGCCTTTGCGACAGAGAAAACCGTCATCGCCGCGCTGTCGGGCGGCAGTGATTCCACCGCCCTTGTTTTGGCGCTCAATGATTTCCTGAAACGCCGCCATCCAGAAGTCCGCCTGAAAGCGGTAACCGTGGACCATGGCCTGCGCGCCGGCTCGGCGGCGGAAGCGCAAGCTGCAGCTCGGTTTTGTGCGGGGCTGGGCATCGATCACGACATCGTGAACTGGACAGGGCCGAAACCGCAAAGCGGCATTTCAGCATCAGCCCGGCTGGCGCGTTACCGGCTTCTGGCTGAGACGGCCGAAAAGGCCGGGGCGCGGATGATTGTCACCGGCCATACGCTCAACGATCAGGCCGAGACAGTGGCGATGCGCGAGAGGCGCGGTACGGGGCGCGGTTCTGCCGGCATGGCCGATGCCACGCTGTTTGACGGCAGGACATGGATTCTGCGGCCGCTGCTCGGGGTCAGCCGGGCAGATTTGCGGGCGATGCTCGCGGCCAAGGGCGTGGACTGGGCCGATGATCCGGGCAATGACGATCTGCAAGCCGAACGGATTGCCATCCGGCGGGCAATCGAGGCGGAGGGCGAGGCTGCACTTTTGCGGCGCGGAGAGGCAATTGCTGGCGCGCAAGCCGAACGGCGGCGCAGGTCCGAAGCGGCGTCTGCGCTTGCCGAACGGCACTTTACCATGCAGGAGCCAGGCTTGTTGCGGCTCGATGCGGATTTTCCAGCGGATAGCCCGGCGGCAGGTCTGCTGCTGCGGGCGGCGCTCGCCATGGCGGGTGGGTCGGATTTCCTGCTTGCCGAAGATCTGGCCGCGCGGCTCATGCAGCACTTGAATGAAAGCCGAACCCTGCGAACCGCGCTCGGCGGGGCCGTCATCGAAAAGCGGCGGGACGGGCTTTTCATGTACCGGGAATGGCGCGGCAAGGGACCGGGCGGACCGGTTCGCGACGGCATCTGGGATGGGCGCTTCGGGGTTGCCGATGGTGAAGCGCCTTTTGCCAAGGGACAAGGCGGGCGCGCCAAAGGGGCCGGACGGCTTGCGGATGGCGCGCGCGATGCGGAACCGGCGCAAGGCGGATTGGAGCGGCTGGTGTCACCCTGGGCGCGGTTCCTGCCGGCTTTTGATTTTGTGCTGGTCAGCCAGATGGCGCGGCTGACAAGTGCAAGAATTCCGCCGGACCTGCCTTATGCGGACCATTTTGCCGTGCAAGCATCGTGACGGATTAACGCAACTGCCCTGTTTGGCTTGGCAATGGCCGACAGGCTGCCTATGTTAGGGCAAGACGCTTCATCGGGACCGCGCCAAATTGACGGCGCCATCAGGACGCAACATGAATCCGAACTATCGCAACATGGCGCTTTGGGCTGTCATCCTTGTGCTCCTGCTGGTGCTTTTCAGCCAGTTCCAGGGGCCGTCAACCCGCACCGCCAGCAACGAGATCGCCTATTCGCAGTTCCTCAATGACGTTGCCTCCGGCAAGGTCAAATCGGTGACCATTGCCGGCGACCGCATTTCTGGCAGCTATGCCGATGGTTCCGCCGGGTTCCAGACCTATTCGCCGGGCGATCCTCAGCTGGTGTCGCGGCTTGAAGCCAAGGGCATCGTCATCAATGCGCGGCCGGAGACTGATGGTTCGTCGACGCTGATCGGCACGATCCTCAACTGGCTGCCCATGCTGCTCATTCTGGGCGTATGGATTTTCTTCATGCGGCAGATGCAGTCGGGTTCGGGCCGTGCCATGGGTTTTGGCAAGTCCAAGGCCAAGCTTTTGACCGAAGCGCATGGCCGGGTGACGTTTGCCGATGTGGCGGGCGTTGACGAAGCCAAGCAGGATCTTGAGGAAATCGTCGAATTCCTGCGTGATCCGCAGAAGTTCCAGCGGCTGGGCGGCAAGATCCCGCGCGGCGTGCTGCTTGTCGGCCCTCCGGGCACCGGCAAGACGCTGACGGCGCGTGCCGTGGCCGGCGAAGCCAATGTGCCGTTCTTCACCATTTCGGGTTCGGATTTCGTTGAAATGTTCGTCGGCGTCGGCGCAAGCCGCGTGCGTGACATGTTCGAGCAGGCCAAGAAAAATGCGCCCTGCATCATCTTCATCGACGAAATCGACGCGGTCGGCCGTCATCGCGGCGCGGGCCTGGGCGGCGGCAATGATGAACGCGAGCAGACACTCAACCAGCTTCTGGTCGAGATGGACGGGTTCGAGGCCAATGAGGGCGTCATCCTGATTGCCGCCACCAACCGTCCCGATGTGCTGGATCCGGCGCTGATGCGGCCGGGCCGCTTCGACCGCCAGGTCGTGGTGCCGCTGCCCGACATCACGGGCCGCGAAAAGATCCTCAAAGTGCATGTGCGCAATGTGCCGCTTGCCCCAAATGTCGATTTGAAGACCATTGCACGCGGCACGCCGGGTTTCTCGGGCGCCGACCTGATGAACCTTGTCAACGAAGCGGCGCTCATGGCCGCCCGGCGCAACAAGCGCATGGTGACCATGCTGGAATTCGAGGACGCCAAGGACAAGGTGATGATGGGCGCCGAACGCCGCTCGACCGCCATGACCCAGGCCGAGAAGGCGCTGACCGCCTATCACGAGGCCGGTCACGCCATCCTGGCGCTCAATGTTCCGCAGGCCGATCCGCTGCACAAGGCGACGATCATCCCGCGCGGCCGGGCGCTGGGCATGGTCATGCAATTGCCCGAGGGCGACCGCTATTCGATGAGCTACAAATACATGATCTCGCGGCTGGCCATCATGATGGGCGGGCGTGTTGCCGAAGAGTTCAAGTTCGGCAAGGAGAACATCACATCGGGCGCTTCGTCCGACATTGACCAGGCGACCAAGCTGGCGCG
>JBATMU010000076.1:0-37949 GCA_049289995.1 Rhizobiaceae bacterium
AACTTGCCCTCATAGGCGGGCCATAGCGGCAAGCGCCACAACGGGTCGGCCTGGCTTTCGGAAGCACGGCCCAGTTCCGATGCCAAAGGTTCATCATCAGTGTAGAATGGCGGCAGGTCCGGACCGAGCGCCACGCGGGCCGCCCCGGTCAGCGTCGCCATGTCGATCAGCAGATCGGGCTTTTCTTCGGCGGCCAGCGCCAACGCATCGGCGAGAACAAGGCGGCCTTCTGCATCGGTATTGCCTATTTCCACCGTCAGTCCCTTGCGGCTTTTCAGGATGTCGCCCGGCCGGAAGGCATTGCCAGAAATCGAATTCTCGACCGCCGGGATAAGCACGCGCAGCCGCAGCTTAAAGCGGGCGGTCATGATCAAGTCAGCCAGGCCCAGCACATTGGCCGCACCGCCCATGTCCTTTTTCATCAGGAGCATGGAGGACGAGGGTTTGATGTCGAGCCCGCCGGTATCAAAGCAAACTCCCTTGCCGACCAGCGTAACCTTGGGTGCAGCCGGATCACCCCAGGAGAATTCAATGAGGCGCGGCTCCTCTGCCGCCGCACGGCCAACCGCATGAATCATCGGCAGGTTTGCCGCCAAAAGCGCATCGCCCCGTATCACCGTCAAGGCACAGCCATGCCGGGCGGCCAGGGCTGCGGCGGCCCCTTCAAGCGCTTGTGGCCCCATGTCATTGGCAGGCGTGTTGACGAGATCGCGGACCATGGCATGGGCCTGTGCAAAGGCGGTGACCGCTGCGGCATCGACACCATCCGGTGCATCGAAGACCAGCGCCGGCGTGTTTTTCCCGCCATAGCGGGTGAAGGCATAGCCGCCCAGAAGCAGGCCGAGCGTGGCCAGATGCGCATCTCCAATGGAACCCGCCAAACGCCAGCGCCCTTCCGGAAGCGCCTTGGCCAGAGCGCCGGCGAGAAGCGGCGCGTGCCCGCCCTTTTCATTTCCGAGGCCGAAGAGCGCTCCTGCCAGCGAACCATCGACGGCGGGAAAAGTCAGGGTTCTCCCCGCCTCGGCCTTGAAGCCATGCGCTTTTGCCCAGGCCGAAGCTGTCGCCGGAACCTCATCGTCCGGCCTCAGGCAATGGACGGGAAGCGCGTTTCCGGTGGGGCTTTGGGCAAACGTGACGGGCATGATGCGGGCAGTCCTTTCAATGCTTCGGGCAGCGGCTTTCAGGCCGGATTAACGAACCATTAGGGTTAACAGATTATTGCAGGACAGGAAGCAGGCGACGTTGCCTGCCCTATGCGGAGCTGCACGATGAGCCGATCGCCACGCCAAACTGACCGCCGCGCCGGGAAAGGCCTGATGGCCATGACGATGCTGGCGCTGGCGCTTGGCGTATCGGGTTGCGCCAACTCGAAAATGACGACCGGCTCGGTCAACCGCTCTCATGGCAAGTCCGTTGATTCGATGTCAGCGGGCGAATTGGGTTCGGCCGCCGAACGGCTCGGCCAGGCCTATGCCCGCAACCCGAAGGACCGTGACGGAACGCTCGCCTATGCGGACGTGCTTCGCATGTCGGGCCGCAACGATCAGGCGCTGGCCGTCATGCGCAAGCTTGCCATCGACTATCCCAAAGACCGCGGCGTCCTGGCGGCCTATGGCAAGGCGCTTGCCGGGGCTGGCCAGCTCGAAGCCGCGCTCGACGCCATCCGGCGCGCCCAGACGCCTGAATATCCCGACTGGAAGCTGTTGTCGGCGGAAGGCGCCATTCTCGACCAGCTCGGCACGGCAGACGACGCCAGGACGCTTTACCGCAAGGCGCTCGATCTCAAGCCAAACGAGCCATCGGTCCTGTCCAATCTCGGCATGTCCTATATCCTGTCTGGCGACCTGAAAACGGCGGAAACCTATATGCGCAGCGCTGCCTCGCAGCCGGGCGCCGACAGCCGTGTCCGGCAGAATCTCGCCCTTGTGGTCGGCCTGCAGGGCCGCTTTGAAGAGGCCGAACAGATCGCCCAGCAGGAACTGTCGCCAGCCGACGCCGAAGCCAATGTCGCCTATCTGCGCGGGATGCTGGCGCAGCAGAATTCGTGGAGCCAGCTTGAAGACAAGAGCAAGGCGAAAGCGGTGAAGTGACCACTCTTCCCCGAACCTCAAACCAGGTTTCAAAAGAAAAGGCCCGCGTGATGCGGGCCTTTTTCATGACTGGCTGCATGTGCGGAAGGCCGCCTATTTCTTGGATGACGAAGCGCCTTCGGCCTTGGCGAACAAGCCGGCCTGGCTGACCTGGATGCCGGCGGGTCCAAGAATGACGATGAACAGCACCGGCAGGAAAAACAGGATCATCGGAACCGTCAGCTTGGGCGGCAGGGCGGCTGCCTTTTTCTCGGCGGCATTCATGCGCATGTCGCGGCTTTCGCTGGACAGAACGCGCAGCGCATGAGCGACGGGCGTGCCGTAACGCTCGGCCTGGATCAACGCCTGCGACACGCTCTTGACGGTATCGAGGCCGGTTCGCGCCGCGAGATTTTCATAGGCCTGGCGGCGCTCGGTCAGGAACGACAGTTCGGCATTGGTCAGCACGAATTCTTCGGCCAGCTCCACCGACTGCGCGCCGATTTCGTCAGAGACGCGCTTGAAGGCAACTTCCACCGACATGCCCGATTCCACACAGATCAGCAGAAGATCGAGCGCATCCGGCCAGGCGCGCTGGATAAGCTGCTTGCGCTTGGTGGCGGCGTTGGAGACGTAGACGACCGGCAGATAGAAGCCGGCATAGGCGGCGACCACCGAGATAAACAGCTTTACGAAGAACGGCTGCTCGGGCATGCCGCCCAGCAGGAACAGGTAAACCAGCGCGCCGCCGAACAGCACAAACGGCATGACGAGCCGGAAAAACAGGAACTTGTTGATCGGATTCTGGCCGCGGAAACCAGCCATTTTCAATTTGTTGGCCGTGTTTTCGTCGGCAAGCATGCGCCGAAGATCCAGACGCTCGACAACATTCTTGATCGAACCGCCTTCGGCTTCACGCAGGCCGCGGCGCTTCTTGTCGGACTCGGAGGCAAGGCGCGCGCGCTGCTTGGCGCGCAATTCATCACGCTCCAAAGCCACCGATTTCATGCGGTGCTTCAGACCGTCGCCGCCCATGGAAGGCATGAGCGTGAAAAGCGTGGCGAAAACCGCAATCGCCACCAGGATGGGGAGGAAGGTTGCCGGATCAAAAATCGAATTGGCGATCGTGTCGGTCATGTCGAATGCGCCTCAAAGGTCGAAATTGATCATTTTTTTCATGACGAGAATGCCGATCGACATCCAGAACGCCGCGATGCCAAGCAGAAGATGGCCGGTCGAGGTGGTAAACAGCGGCATGATGTAGGACGGGCTCGACAGATAGACGAGAAAGCCCACGATGAAGGGCAGCGCGCCGATAATGGCGGCGGATGCCTTGGCTTCCATCGAGAGGGCGTCAACCTTGGCCTTCATCTTCTTGCGGTCACGCAGCACGCGCGACAAATTGCCGAGCGCTTCCGACAGATTGCCGCCGGCCTGCTGCTGGATCTGGATGACGATGCCGAAGAAAGCGGCTTCCGAGCAAGGCATGGTTTCGGGCATGCGCATGGCAGCCTCCGAAATGGACATGCCGACCTGCTGGGATTCGATGATCCTGCGGAATTCGCCGCGCACCGGCTCGGGCGCTTCGGTGGAAATCAGCCGCACGCCGTCATTGAGCGGCAGGCCGGACTTGACGGCGCGGATGATGATGTCGAGCGCATTGGGAAATTCGTTGAGGAACTTCTTCACCCGGCGGCCGCGCGCCATCGACACCCACCAGCGCGGCAGGCCAAGACCTGCGGATAAAAGGACACCGGGAAGTATGATGGCCGGCGTGCCGAGCACGAAGGCGACCAGCGTGAAAACCAGGGCAAAGATGCCGGAATAGATGTAGAAGCGCTTCATGGTGATCTTGAAGCCTGCCTGCTTCATTTGCACCTTCAATGGCGGCTTCTTGACGTTTTTCTCGCGCAGCTTTTCCTTTTTTTCCAGATCGGAAAGCGAATCCTGCACGCTTTTGCGCCGTTTGGCGGCATCAGCCACACGGTCGCGGGCGGCCGCCACAACCGTGCGGTCCGTTTCTGCCGTGCGGATGGTGTTGAACCGGCGGGTGGAATCCTTTTCCTTCTCGATGCGCGAGAACAGGACGACATAGGAAATCGCTGCGGCCGAGAATCCGGCCAGCAGCACAAAGGCGATTGAAGCGGCATTAAGCCCGAACATGGCGGCTCATCCTCATCTGTCGGCCTTCTTTTCCATGCGCTCAAGGGCGGCAGCCAGGCGGGCTTCTTCGCCGTAATAGCGGGCCCTGTCCCAGAAATGCGGGCGGCCGATGCCGGTCGAGGTGTGCTCGCCGATCAGCTTGCCCGAGGAGTCTTCGCCCTTGATGTTGTAGAGGATAATGTCCTGGGTGATGATGACATCACCTTCCATGCCCACCACTTCGGTGATGTGGGTGATGCGGCGCGAGCCGTCGCGCAGACGCGCCGCCTGAATGATGACGTCAATCGAGCCGACGATGATTTCACGCACCGTGCGCTGCGGCAGCGTCCAGCCGCCCATGGCGATCATGGATTCCATGCGGTTGAGGCATTCGCGCGGCGAGTTGGAGTGGATGGTGCCCATCGAGCCGTCATGGCCGGTGTTCATGGCCTGCAGAAGATCGAACACTTCTGGTCCGCGCACTTCGCCGACGATGATGCGTTCGGGACGCATGCGCAGACAATTCTTGACCAGATCGGTCATGGTGATCTGGCCTTCGCCTTCAAGATTTGGCGGGCGGGTTTCAAGTCGCACCACATGCGGCTGCTGCAGCTGAAGCTCGGCGGAGTCTTCGCAGGTGATGATGCGTTCGTCAGAATCGATATAGGCCGTCAGGCAGTTCAAAAGCGTCGTCTTGCCCGAACCCGTACCGCCCGAGATGATGACGTTGCAGCGGACGCGGCCGATGATTTTCAGGACTTCCGCGCCTTCGGGCGAGATGGCGCCGAACTTGACCAATTGGTCGAGCGTCAGCTTGTCCTTCTTGAATTTGCGGATGGTGAGGGCGGCGCCGTCAATGGCCAGCGGCGGCGCAATGACGTTGACGCGCGAGCCGTCCGGCAGGCGGGCGTCACAGATTGGGCTCGATTCATCGACGCGGCGGCCGACTTGGCTGACAATGCGCTGGCAGATGTTGAGAAGCTGCTGGTTGTCGCGGAAACGGATCGGCGTTTCCTCGACCTTGCCGCCAACTTCGATGAAGATTTTCTTCGAGCCGTTGACCATGATATCGGCGATGTCATCGCGCGCCAGAAGCGGCTCGAGCGGGCCATAGCCGAGAACGTCGTTGCAGATATCGTCGAGCAGCTCTTCCTGCTCGGCGATCGACATGGCGAAATTCTTGATCGCGATGATGTCGTTGACGATGTCACGGATTTCTTCGCGCGCCGCATCGCCATTGAGCTTGGCCAGCTGCGAAAGGTCGATGGTGTCGATGAGGGCCGAGAAAACCTGGCTTTTGGTATCATAATAGGAATCAGAACGCTCGCGCGGCGCACGGCTTTTCTCTTCCATGGCCGGGGCGGCGACCACACGGCGCGTGGAGGCTGGCGCAGCAGCCGCCACTGCGGACGATGCCTGAGCCGGTGCGGCTGCCGGAGCCGGCGCCACTTCCAGGACCGGCCTGAATCCGCCGTCATTGCCTTTTTTACCGAACATGACTTACCTGCCTGGTTGCCCGACGATCAGCTTTTGCGCTTGAGACGGCCAAGGATCGCATCAAGGCCACCCTTCTTCTTCTGTTTCAGTTCCGCCCTGCCGGTGACGATGCGAGAGATCTCGGAAATCATCGCCACTGCCGGGTTTTTCGGGTCGGTTTCGCCCAGCATCCGGCCGCTGTTGGCGGCGTTGCCAAAGAATTGCGCATCGAAGGGAATGACCGCCATTGGCACAATGCCAAGCGGATCGGCAAAATCGGCAACGGCGATTTCCGGCCGCTTGGGCATGCCAACCTGGTTGATGACCAGCTTGGGCTGGAAGTCATTGGGCCTGAGCTTGCGCAGCGTGTCGACAATGTTCTTGGTGTTGCGCAAATTGGCGAGTTCCGGGGTTGCCGTGATCACCACTTCGTCGGCGAGCATCAGCGTCTGCCTGGCCCAGCCGGACCAGATATGGGGAATGTCCAGGATGACATTGGGCGCGCTGCGCTGTGCAACCTCGATGACCGAGGTGAACGCATTCTGCTCGAAGTCGTAAATCCGGTCGAGGCTGGAAGGCGCGGCGAGCAGCGAAAGCTTGTCCGAACATTGCGTCAGCAAGCGGTCCAGATAGGTGTCATCAATGCGTTCAGGGGCAAACACCGCCTCCGCAATGCCTTGCGCGGGATCCTGATCGAAATTGATGTTGGCCGTGCCGAAGGCGAGGTCCAGATCAGCAACCATGACATCGGATGAGAACAGCGTGGACATGGTCCAGGCCACGTTGTGGGCGATGGTCGAAGAGCCAACGCCGCCCTTGGCGCCGATAAAGGCGATCGACCGGCCGATGGGCGGCGAATCGGGCGAGACGAAAATCTGCGAGACAATGCCGACCACATCAGCCAGGGAAACCGGCGCGACGATGTATTCGGAAATGCCGTTTTTCATCAGATCGCGGTACAGCGCCACATCGTTGTAGTGGCCGATGACAACGACGCGGGTCGAGGGATCGCACACTTCAGCCAGCGGTTCGAGCTGTTTCAACAGGTTCTTCGGCTCGGCACGCGATTCGATGATGATCAGGTTCGGCGTCGGCGCGGACTGATAGAAGTCCACGGCCGTTTCCACGCCGCCCATATGGACTTTCACATGGGCCTTGGCCATGCGGCGGTCTTCGGCAGCGCGTTCAATCGGCTTGGCGACCCCATCGGTTTCGCAAAATGCCTGGATGGAGACACGCGGCACCGGCCGCATGGAATTGAGCGCACTGCGCTCGCCCGCCTGGGAGGCGGCGTCGAAATCGGTTTCGGTTTCGTAGGCCAGGTTGCTCATGACACTTTTCCGGTTTCGAGGCAGGCTCAGTAGACGAGGGTCGGCGTCCAGGGCGTCTGGGTTTTCTTGTAGTCATCAATGGCGATGCCGCGGCGTTCAGGATCAATTTCAGTCGATCGGCGCGGTCCAAGCAGATCCGAAGGATTGGCAATCTGGGCGGCGAGGTTCTTCTGGTACGAACAGCCGAAGTTTGCGTAATGCTTGTTTTCAGGATTCATGTTCAGGTCGGCAGGCCAGCGCCCGCAAGCTTCGGTTCCGGCCCTCAGCGCTGAATAGGCGATGCGGACCGGCGCTTCGGCTTCCGGCGACATCACGCCATAGGCTTCGATCACGATGGCATGGCGCGGAACGCCAATGTCCTGCATGGCGGCTGAAATGGCGGTCGCCTTGCGATGGGCTGCGGCTTCATTGGCTGAACCAGCGGGAACCAGAACGCGCACGATGCCGCCAGAGCCCGCTTCAAAGCGGCTGAGGAAACCGTCGATCGTGTGCTTCTCTCCCTTGGTCAGCGCGCCGCCATTGGCGCCGGCCGGAAGGTCAAGGACCTGTTCCTGCTCGGCAATGACGATGGGGTGGTTGGTGCGATAGTCATCGGGAACCGAACCGACCACAACGTGGTCGCGTTTCATGTTGGCGCAGCCCGAACCAAGAGCGGCGGCGGCCAGAAGGACAGCGGCGAAAGCCATTGGCGTGCGCGCGGCGTGTGCGCGTGCGGCAGGCATGGACTGATTTAACACACTGGACATTTCCGCACTCCGCTCACTTCAGGATGTAGCCGACGACGCCGTGGTAACGGCCGGCCGGACGCTTGGTTTGCATGTTTCCGTAAACGCGGTTGACCTTGCCGAGCACGAAGCCCGCGCCGTCGCTGGCGGCATTGAAATTGTCGTCCGGCTTGGCCAGTTCGTTGCGGCCCACCGGCCGGGCGAGATAAGGCGTGACGATGATGACCAATTCGGATTCATTGCGCACGAAGTCGCGGCTGCGGAACAGCGAACCGAGCACCGGAACCTTGGACAGGCCGGGCATGCCATTGACCGCCTGGCGGATATCGTCGCGGACCAGGCCGGCAATCATCATCGAACCGCCAGACGGCAATTCAACAGTTGTGTCGGCCAGACGCTTGCGGATCGACATCAGATTGGCGCCGGGAATGCGGCCGCCGGCCGACAGCGCCACAGAGCCTTCGGTGGTGGGTTCGGATACCTGGGTGCGGATCTTCAGGCTGATGCGGCCCGGCGACAGCACGGTCGGCTGGAATTCAAGCCCGATGCCGTATTCAAGCCGGGTGATGTCATAGGTGATGGCGCCGGTATCGGCGTCCACGCTCTGACCGGTGACCAGCGAGAATTCGCCGCCCACCCTAAATTCGGCCTTCTGCCCGGACACTGCCGTCAAGGTCGGTTCGGCAAGCGTCTTCATCACGCCGGATTGCTCCATGGCGTTGAGATAAGCGTTGAGCGTGCCGCCGCCCGGCGACAGGCCAAGGCCGAGCTGGCTGGGCGAAATGGTTTGCCAAGCCCGGTCACCCCGTCAGAAAATCCGCTCCAGCTGATGCCGTTTGAAGAGCCATTGCCGATCATGTTGACGCCGAGCTGCTTCATGACAGTGCGGCTGATTTCGGCGACCGTGACTTTCAGGGTCACCTGGTCTTCGCCGAACACCTGGATAAGGTTGACGATCTGGCTGACGCGGCGGGTCTGGTCCGGATTGTTGATGTCGACGCCGCCGCCCGTGGCGCCGCCGGAAGCCGATTGCGCATATTGGCCGGTTGTCGCTTCACCGCCGGTGACGAATATCTCGGCAAGCTTGGCGGCGCGCTGAGCGTCGAGCGGCGTTTCGGCCGTGCCGGTCAGCACCACGTTGTCATTGAGCAATTCGACCTTGATGTCGGCAGTCGGAATGAAGCGCTTGATCTGCTCTTCAAGGCCGGCCACGTCGCGTTCAATGCTCAGATCGAGATTGGCGATCTGCTCGCCGCCGGGACCGAAAACGAAAATGTTGGTCTCGCCGACCGCCTTGCCAAACAGGTAAATGCGGCGGGCCGTGCGGGTGACGGCATCGGCAACGGTCGGGTTGGCAACCAGGATGTCATAGGCGTCCTGCGGCAGGTCGATGACGATCGACTTGCCGAGACCGAGCTTGATGCGCTGGCCGCCGGTCAGCTGCTTGATGCGCGTATCGGCAGCGCCAGAAGGCGTCAGGGTCAGCGGCAGCGAGAGGGTGGCGGCGGCAGTGGCCAAAAGGGCGGCGCGGCCAATACGCTTGAGCGACCAGGATTTGGTCATGGCGTGCGTCCTCATTTGCGTGCTCCCACTTCAGTAACTTCACCGGACTTGATGACGCGGATCGTGCCGCGGCGACCGTCGCCGGTAACCAGATATTCGCCCGTGCTTGACGGCGGTTCCTGGGCTTCAGCCATGGGGCGAAGCGCCAGCGTGAGCCGGTCGGCGAGCTGTTGGGCGACGGTGATGATTTCCGCCTGCTGCGGCGTCAGCTCAAGCGTGGCGGTTTCGCCAACCTTGACCTTCTTGCCTTCCTCGTCTTCCTGGATGGCCTGGTCGATGGCGAGAACGCGGATGTTTTTCAGTATTGTTTCGGTAACGAAACCTTCCGCTCCGCCGCCGGCGCCCTGCTGGCGCCGCGTCATGATGACATCGACATAGTCATTGGGCAGGATGAAACCGCCCGCTGATGTGTCGGCATTGATCTGGGTGGCGATGGCGCGCTTGCCGGCCGGCAGGATCGACGACATGAACGGATCGCCCGCACTGATCAGCTTGTTCTTGCGCAGCGGCTCGCCGGCAAACATGGCCACGCGGGCAACCGAACCCTTCAGCTCTTCGACCGCTTCAGGCTGGACGGATTTGGTGATGAGCGCATCGGTGATGGCCGCTTCCGGCCATGCCTGCCAGCGCAACTGGTCTTCAATTGCGCCGCCGACCGGCAAGTCTGCGGAGAGCACCAGAACTTCCGCCAGCTTGATGGCAGGCGCTGCAGGCCGTTTGTCGCTAACTTCCGGCGCAGGCGCCGGCGCCGAAAGGTTTCTGGCGATGTAGCCAGCCCCTAGCGCGGCAACAACCGCCACACCCAAAATCATGATACGCGAAGTGTTCATCACAAAACCCCGGCCCGGTTCAATCGTTCGCCAAGCCGGACAATGGGGGGGAATTCGTCAAATTACGGTTAACGGATTGCTTCCAATCGTGATTAATTAAAGGTTGATGCAAATGTCGCCGATTACGCAATTCCAACAAAAAAGCCCGGCAACGAGCCGGGCCATCGGCAACGCCTGGCCTTGCTGCCTATCCGGCCAGCACGCTGGCAATCGCCCATTTGGCGAGAGGCGTCTCGGGAAACATCGACAGGCCGGCGATGCCGAGCGCAATCCCGTAGGGCACGCCTTCCTTGGCATCGGCAATGCGGCGCAAGAAGCTGATCTGGCCGAGATAGACCGAAACCGGCGAGCGCCTGTAGACCAGGATGAGCAGGGTCAGCACACCGCCATAAACCGCCGACATCAACAGGAACTGAACCAGCGGAATGGACATGCCGAACCAGACGGCAATGCCCGTCAGAAGCTTGGCGTCGCCGCCGCCCATGGCGCCAAAGGCGAACAGGCCGAAGGTGACGGCGAGAACCGCTGCACCGGCGGCAAAATGCATTCCATACTCCGCCCAGTCCATGCCGGTGAAAGGCGCAGCGGCCGCAAAGGTGGCGAGCAGCAGGAGGGATACGCGGTTGGCGATTGTCATGGACATCATGTCCGACAGCGCGGCGAAAACCATGCAAAACGGAAACACCACAAAAATCACGGCTTCAAGCATGACAATTCCCTGCGCGTTGTTCGGTTCATTCTAATGCGGGGCGTTTAAGGCTTGGTGAATCCGCCCGAAAACGGAAACGGGCCGCCTTCGGATGAAGGCGGCCCGTCCGTTCCGGTTGCCCGGGAACGTTCCGATTACTCAGCGGCGACCTGGCCGTCGAGATCGGTCGAGATGCGGTCGAACAGGTCGCTGATCGAGGAGCCGAGCGCCGTGGCGCCGGTCACGATGGCGAGAGCGATCAGGGCGGCGATCAGGCCGTATTCAATGGCGGTGGCGCCGGATTCGTCCTTGGCAAAACGTGCAACAAGCTTAGACATTTGAGAGCTCCTTACTCCACATGGGTACACAGCATTTTCCGTCAACGTTTTTTCGGTGTGTCGATCGGATGTATTGGACACTAGAGGGGAGCCGTTGCGATCCGCTTAACAAACGTCCTTACCAATGTGTTGCATGGCTCATGTGCCAAGCTTGGTTAGCACATCATGAAGCTGCGCCAGCTGCCCGCCGAATGCTTCTGCGCATCACTCGCGTGCGCGTTCTTCTATATGCGCTGGGGAAACGGAGGCGCTGCGCCAGCCTGGTTTTTCGGTTTGCGTCGCGGCTTAACGGCTTCTTCACCTATCTTGTTCATTTTCCGGTAATCGAGTTTGTCCGGAGAGCCGAAATGGCCAGTCATGTCACGCGTCTTGCAGCTGCCAGCTTCCTGTTTCTGGCCGGTCATGCCCAAGCCGAGGAATCGCAGGGCGGCATCCAGGTCGTCATGAACGAAGCCCGCATCGTAAAGCTGGCGCGAGCTGCCGACACCATCGTTGTCGGCAATCCTGCCATTGCCGATGCTGCCGTGCAGGACGCACAGACCATTGTCCTGACCGGCAAGGGTTTTGGCGTGACCAATCTGGTCATCCTCGACAAGGAAGGCGCGCCGATCGTGGATGAGAAGATCATGGTGTCGCGCAACGATGACAAGACCGTGCGGGTCTATCGCCGGGCGAGTGTCCAGACCCTGTCGTGCACTCCAGCCTGCGAAGGCGCTTTCAAATCTGAAGCCGAAACCAAATCGGAATCCGAACAGGCCGCCGAATAGGCCGGTTTCCTGCGGCTTGGTGAAAAACAAGCCAACAATTTCATGAAAGCTTTACCAAGCGGGAAAACCGGATTGAAACCGGTTTGCCCTAAGTTCCAGCCAAGACCTGACAGTGGCGGAACCCGACATGAAAACCAATCACGATCCTGATCAGTCCGGCAAAACGGTCCGGAAACCGCGCAAGGGCTTGCTTGCCCGGTTGGCGCGCGACCGCAAAGGCAGCGTGGCCATCGAATTCGCCATGCTTATCATTCCGTTTTCGATGCTCGTATTCGCCATTCTCGAAAGCAGCCTTTCATTCGCTGCGCAACAGGTGCTGGCCAACGCCACCGACGATCTGGCGCGGCAATTGCGCACCGGTCAGCTGAAGGCTGCAGCCGTCAACAGCGACATCGTGTTCGACCGGATCTGCGACAAGCTGTCGATCATCGTGGCCAATGATTGCCCGGAACTGGAAATCGACCTCAAGGAATATGCGACGTTCGAGGCAGCCGCCGCCGTCACCATTCCGTACACGTCCGACAATGACATCGATACGTCCAGTTTTTCGGTGACGCCGGGCCTTGCGCAGTCGCGCAACATGATCCGCACATTCTACCGCTGGCCGGTGATCACCGACTTCATGCGGGCCTCCATGTCCAACATGAAGGGCAACAAGACGCTGCTGTTTGCCACCAACACCTGGCAGAACGAGCCGTTCGATGACTGAGCCAAGCCGCAGGGACGAAATCATGACCGAACATTCCCGCACGCCATCCGGCCTTGGGCGCATCCGCCAGCTCTGGAGCAACCGCAAGGGTGTGGCCGCCATCGAGTTTGCGTTCATGGCGCCGATGCTTTTGGGCATCTACCTGATGACGATGGAAATCTCGCAGGGCATCGACACCAACAAGAAGGTGGGCCGCATCGCCTCCATGGTGGCCGATCTGATCACCCAGCAGCAGGAAATCACCACGGGTGAGCTTGCCGCGATCATGAAGATCGGCGCAGCGGTCATCCAGCCTTATGCTCGCTCGGCACCGACCATCAACATCACCGCCATCACCATTACCGATGAAGACGTGCCGAAGGCCAAGGTTGCCTGGTCGCGCAAGCTGGTGGGCGGCGCCACGTCGGCCGGCCTTGCCAAGAATACGGTTTTGACCACCGTTCCGGCTGCGCTGATGATCCGCGACACGTTCCTCATCCAGGTGCGCACCGAGCTTGACTACCGGCCGCTCCTGACCTGGTCGGCATCGCAGAAGGAATCGCTGGGCCTGACCGCAGCGTTCGACAATATCAACATGGGCGAAGAGTACCTGTTGCGCCCGCGCATGAGCCCCACTGTCGCCTGCGCGACCTGCTGAATTGCATCACGGCTTGCCGGCCAATTGTCCGGCAAGCTGCGCAGCCAATTCATAATCCGCCGCCGAAACCTTCACAAAGCCGCCGCCGAAATCATGTTCGAGCGCCTCATAGGTTTCGGGCGACGACGCGGCCAGCCCGGTCAGAAATCCGGCCAGAAGGGTTTTCGCCTCGGAAGGCAGGCTTTTGCGCACAGCGTGCGGCCCGTTCGGCAAATGCGCAGACGTCCACAACACATGCCAGGCGTTCTCGGGAACGCCTCGTCCTTTCAGAACCCAAGTGACCCCTCCCTCAAGAACGCCCGTTGCGTTCGACGGCGTCCAACCCAGCAGCGCATTGGCGGCGCCCGCCGCAAAAGCATCAACAGCCTCGCCAAGAGTGGGATGGAGCATCAGAGCATCTGAACCGGCAGCCAGCTTGCGGTCGCCAGCCGACAGCCCGGCGTTGAGCAAAAGCGCAGCCGGGGCGCTATCCAGCGGGCCGATGGCCAACTTGGCCGCTGCTCCCTCGCCGGAGATCCCGGCCGAAAGCGAATCGAAAGCGCCCTTGCGGCCGATCAGGACAGCGCGGAGCCCGGTTGCCCCGTCTGCCGAGACCGGCGCAGCCAGCGGCTCGACACAGGCGCAAAGCCTGTCCGCCGCGCCATAGGCGAGCGCGGTGTAAATGGCATAGTCAACGCGGGAGCTGGCTTGTGCGTCGATCAGGGCCGCAAGGTCGCTGACTGGCACGATTTCCGCTTTCATGCCAAGGACCGTTGAATAGGCGTCGCGCAGGCGAGCCAGTTCGCCCGGCGTCCGGTCTTGGGCAACCATGCCGATGCGGAAAATGCCCATGTCCTCGCGCCAGCCTGCAAACGCGAAATCCGGGACCAAAACGGCAGCAAGGGCTGCTGCAGCCAGAATGCGCATCTTCCGGATCTTGCAGGTTTTCACCGGACTGGACATGCCGTCTCCTGTCATTGCAGATTTTTTTCTGGCCACGCCCGGGCGCGGCCCAGGCGCATTTGTGAAGCGTGCAGGCTGATTTGCCAACTGCCAAGATTGCTCCTACATCAAGAGAACAACAGGAGAATCCCCAACCAATGGCGCGCGCCTTTGTCTTTGTTCTTGATTCCTTTGGCATTGGCGGCGCTCCGGATGCCAGCCGTTTTGGCGATGCCGGGTCCGACACGTTCGGGCATATCAGGGCAGAATGCGCAAAAGGCGGCGGCGATGCAGCCGGGCTTCGCAAGGGGCCGCTCAATCTGCCAGTGATGACTTCGCTCGGCCTGTCCGCAGCCAGCGACCTTGCCAATGGCCGGCCTGTGTCCGGCAAGCCTGCAGGGTTTTTTGGCGCTGCGAGCGAAGTGTCATCCGGCAAGGACACGCCATCGGGCCATTGGGAAATGATGGGTGCGCCGGTTCTCTATGACTGGGGTTATTTTCCAGACACCAAGCCGACTTTCCCCGCCGCGCTCACCGAAGCCATCGTCCGCGAGGGCGGACTGCCGGGCATTCTGGCCAATTGTCATGCGTCGGGAACGGCGGTGATCGAAGAATTCGGCGAGGAGCATATCCGAACCGGCAAGCCCATTTGCTACACGTCAGTGGATTCGGTTCTGCAAATTGCCGCCCATGAAGAGCATTTCGGGCTGGAGCGGCTACTGTCGCTCTGCCAGATAGTCCGCAAACTCGTTGATCCGCTCAACATCGGGCGGGTGATCGCCCGGCCTTTCACGGGCGAGACTGCGGCGACGTTCAAGCGAACCGCCAACCGCAAGGATTTCGCCACGCCGCCGCATGAGCCAACCCTGCTCGACCGGCTGACGGCGGCCGGCCGCATGGTCTATTCCGTCGGCAAGATCGGCGATATTTTCGCCCATCGCGGCATCGGCAACGAGCGCAAGGGCCCGGGCAACATGGCCATGTTCGACAAGGCGCTGTCGGCCATGGACGAGGCCGGGCCGGGGGATTTCGTCTTCGCCAATTTTGTCGATTTTGATTCCGAATTCGGCCATCGCCGCGACGTGCCGGGCTATGCGGCAGCACTTGAGGCTTTTGACCGCCGCCTGCCTGAGGCTCTCGCGCGGCTGCGCCCGGGCGACTTGCTTCTGCTGACGGCGGACCATGGCAATGACCCGACATGGCGCGGAACCGACCATACGCGCGAGCGCATTCCCATCATCGGAACCGGGCCAGGCCTCACGCCGGCAAATCTCGGCGTGCGCCCGACATTTGCCGATATCGGCGCAACACTTGGCGAACATCTCGGCCTGGAGACGGCGCCGCATGGCGTCTCCTTCCTGCCGCTCCTGACCGCCCATGCCTGAGCTTCCGGAGGTTGAAACAGTGCGGCGCGGGCTGGCGCCGGTGCTAGAAGGGGCAAAGATCACCGGGGTTCAGCTCAACCGCGCTGATCTGCGGTTTCCCTTTCCAGCCAATTTCGCCAGTCGGCTTGAAGGCAGGACCGTGGCGAGCCTGTCGCGTCGGGCCAAATATCTCATTGCCGAACTGGATGACGGGCTCCGGCTGATTTCGCATCTGGGCATGTCCGGCTCATGGCGGATTGGGGGGGCAACGCCCGGCGTTTTTCATTATGCCCGCTCAAAGGACACCAAACACGACCATGTGATCGTCACGGTTTCCAACGCAAACGGGGAATTGGCGACGGTGACCTACAATGATCCGCGCCGCTTCGGCTTCCTGCTGTTTGCCGAAAAGGGTGAGGAGCATCCGCTGCTCGCCAATCTCGGGCAAGAGCCGCTCGGCAATGCCTTTGACTCAGCCCTTTTGGCGCGGCTGTTTGACGGGCGCGCCGCCCCGCTCAAATCCGCGCTGCTTGACCAGAAACTCATTGCCGGGCTCGGCAACATCTATGTCTGCGAGGCGCTGCACCGGTCCGGACTTTCGCCTTTGCGGCCTGCGGGACGCCTCTCGGCGGCAGAAGCGGGGACATTGGCGGCCGCAGTCCGGTCCGTTCTGGGCGAGGCGGTGGAGGCGGGCGGCTCGTCGCTGCGCGATCACCGCCAGGCCGATGGATCGCTAGGCTATTTCCAGCACCGGTTTTCGGTCTATGACAGGGAAGATGAGCCCTGCCCGCGCAAAGGATGCAAAGGCCGGATCAACCGTGTCGTCCAGGCCGGGCGTTCGACATTTTATTGCCCGTCATGCCAGAAATGACGATCAGACAGGAGAGTGTGATGGACTACAAAACCATACTCGTGGCGACGGAAGGCCGCACCGGCCTGATCACGCTCAACAGGCCTGCGGCGCTGAATGCGCTCAACACCCTTGTCATGGCGGAAGTCACGGCAGCCCTTGCGGTGTTCGAAGCCGACGAAGATATTGGCGCGGTCATCATCACCGGGTCCGAGAAGGCCTTTGCCGCCGGTGCCGACATCAAGGAAATGCAGAATCTCGGCTATGCCGAAGCCTATCTCGCCGACTTCTTTGCCGGCTGGGACGCCATGACGCGCTGCCGAAAGCCGATCATTGCGGCAGTTTCCGGCTATGCACTGGGCGGCGGCTGCGAATTGGCCATGATGTGCGATTTCATCATTGCCGCCGACAACGCCAAATTCGGCCAGCCGGAGATCACGCTTGGCGTCATGCCCGGCATGGGCGGCTCGCAACGGCTGACCCGGCTGGTTGGCAAGGCCAAGGCGATGGACATGTGCCTGACCGGACGGATGATGGATGCCGCGGAAGCCGAACGCAGCGGGCTGGTCTCGCGGGTCGTGCCCGTGGCAAGCCTGATGGACGAGGCGCGCGCCGCAGCCGCGAAAATCGCCGCCTTTTCCCTGCCTGCCGCCATGATGGTAAAGGAAGGCGTCAACCGGGCGCTGGAAACAACGCTTTCAGAGGGCCTGCGCTTTGAAAAGCGGCTGTTTCATTCGATGTTTGCACTCGAAGACCAGACGGAAGGCATGACGGCCTTCGTTGAAAAGCGCAAACCTGAATTCAAGCACCGCTGAATGCCACGGAGCCTGCCGAAATCCGGCGAATCCGCGTTGACGCCCGCAAAAAGCTCCACTATAAGCCGCACCACCTGAGGCGGCCTTGCGGTCGCCCGTTTGTTTTCGCGTGCCGGCATTTGGCCGGGACGCCCTGCAAGAAAGATGAGAGGCTCCATGGCCAATACCTCGTCGGCCAAGAAGGCTGTACGCAAGATCGCCCGCCGCACCGATGTCAACAAGGCGCGCCGCTCGCGCGTGCGCACGTTTGTGCGCAAGGTTGAAGAAGCGCTGGAGGCTGGCGACAAGGTTGCCGCCCAGGCCGCTTTCCAGGCCGCACAGCCGGAATTGATGCGCGCTGCCGGCCATGGCGTGCTTCACAAGAATACGGCGTCGCGCAAGGTTTCGCGGCTTGCCCAGCGGGTCAAGACGCTCGGCGCCTGACCGTTTCCGTTACTTCGCCCTATCAGGAAAATCCGGCTTTGCGGCCGGATTTTTTTTGCCCCTGCGGCACTTTTTCGCAAGACGCCGGATGCTGCTTTCCGATGCCCGGACCTTTGCCGGCATAAGGCATTGAAGCGGCTCGATTTTGACGGAAAATGCCAGCGAAATCCGTTTCTGCCTAATTCATTTTGTCATATTTTTTCTTTTGATTTCATAATGTTACAGGAGCTTATCCACAGGCTGTCCACCGCCGGGCCCCCAATGTATCCGCCAGAACCTGTCAAGCGAAAAATTCAAATTTATTTTCGCAGACCCGCCAATTTCCAAGGCTTGCCTGAAAGAAATTGAATCCAAAGGTTTTCTGGCGCTGTTAACCAAAAGAGCGGACTTCGGGAGCGCCCGGCAAGGGCCGAATCGTTAAAAAAGCGTTACCGGCCGACTTGCCGCAGCCGACGCATTTTCCTAAAGTCCAAGCATCGAAAGGGCGGGCCTAAACCCGCTCAGCCCCGCGAGAAAATTTGCAGCAAGCACACATGGATGCAAATCCGTGACGGGCGTTTTTGCCTTTCGATATGCCGGCTTTGCCGGGCGGACCGCTAGAAGTCCAAGCACCCGGACGCCGCAAGGCACAAACAGGGTGCAGGCTTTTGCCGGGCAGTGACGATAAAAAGGCCGGGGCAATCAGGGCCAGGCAATTCGACAGGTTGGGCAAAGCGTCCGGCCGACGGCGGGTTTTAACTGGCGGCGCACCGTTTTGGCGGGCTGCGAAGGGGACGACATGAAAAGCGGGGGCAAGATGGCCATTTCTTCAGCAGTTGCGCGGGCTAGGCCGGTTGACGACGACACCACCGACGAAAGCCAGGTGCTCAAGGCTGCGGCCGAACGGCTGGAGCGGGTCAAGGCGCAATTGAAGGCTCTGGTCGGGGCTGAGGTCTTCAACAGCTGGTTTGGCCGGATGAAGCTTCTGGAAGCATCGCGCAGCCAGGTGCGGCTGACAGTGCCGACCGCTTTTCTCAGGGCATGGATCAACAATCATTACCTCAGCCAGATCACCTCGCTTTGGCAGCAGGACGATCCAAACGTGCTGAAACTGGAAATCGTGGTGCGAAGCGCAGCACGTCCGCAGCGCCTTGCCAATGACGCACCTGCCGAGCTGCGGCTCGCCAATCATAACGAAGCCCGTGCGGCAGCCTCGCCTGCCATTGCCCCGTTCATTGCCGCTCCTGGACGCGTTGCCGAAAAGGCCTTGCGGCAGACCGTTCTCGGCTCGCCGCTTGATGGGCGCTACACGTTCCAGACCTTTGTTGACGGCCCGGCCAACCGCGTTGCCCATGCGGCGGCGCGTGCGGTCGCCGAACAGGCTCCGGCGGCAGGGCGCTTCAATCCATTGTTCATCCATGCGGCGGTTGGCCTGGGCAAGACACACCTTCTGCAAGCCGTTGCCGCTGATTCGCTCGCCCGCAATCCATCGGCGCGCGTCGTTTATCTGACGGCCGAATATTTCATGTGGCGCTTTGCCACCGCCATCCGCGACAACAATGCGCTGACCTTCAAGGAGCAGTTGCGCGATATCGACTTGTTGATCATCGACGACATGCAATTCCTTCAGGGCAAGTCGATCCAGCACGAGTTCTGCCACCTCATCAACACGCTGCTCGACAGCGCCCGCCATGTGGTGGTCGCCGCCGACCGGCCGGCCTCGGAGCTGGAATCGCTTGAGCCGCGCATCAAGTCGCGCCTGCAGGGCGGCGTTTCGCTCGAAATGGCCGCACCCGATCACGGCATGCGGATCGCCATGCTAAAGCTCAAGCTGGCCACGGCAAGGGCCGAAGACGCCTCGCTCACCATTCCGGACGCCATTCTTGATCATGTCGCGCGCACCATCACCGGCAGCGGCCGCGAACTGGAGGGCGCGTTCAACCAGCTGTTGTTCCGGCAGTCGTTCGAGCCGGACCTGACCATAGACCGCGTCGATGAACTGCTCGGCCATATCAGCCGAACCGGCGAGCCGCGGCGGGTGCGCATCGAAGACATCCAGCGCATCGTCGCCAAGCATTTCAACGTGTCGAAAACCGAGCTTTTGTCGAACCGCCGCACCCGGACCATCGTCAAGCCGCGGCAGATCGCCATGTATCTGGCCAAGGTAATGACGCCGCGCTCGCTGCCGGAAATCGGTCGCCGGTTCGGCGGGCGCGACCATACGACCGTGCTGCATGCCGTGCGCAAGATCGAAGGCCTTTCGGACAATGACACCGCGCTTGGCCATGAAATCGAATTGCTCAAGCGGATGATCGCCGAGCAGGCTTGAGCTTAAGCGTGGATAAGCGGCCCCGGCCTGCCTGAGGCGCGCCGAGGCCCTTGCATGGCCCCGGATTTATGGGCAATTTGCTGCGAATCCTGCCGTAGATGGCTGGCGGCAAGCTTGCCGCGCCAATCCCGAAAGACCGTGCCGCCATGCGTGTTACCCTGGAACGCTCGAACCTTTTGAAGTCGCTCAACCATGTCCACCGGGTTGTCGAGCGCCGCAACACCATCCCGATCCTGTCGAATGTGCTGCTCAGGGCCAATGGCGGCAGCCTGGACATGAAGGCGACCGATCTTGACCTCGAAGTCACCGAGGCGACGGCGGCGATGGTCGAGCAGAGCGGCGCCACCACGGTCCCCGCCCATCTCCTCTACGAAATCGTCCGCAAGCTGCCGGACGGCGCCGAAGTCATGCTGAAAACCGATGACAGCGGCCAGGCCATGACGGTGATGTCCGGGCGTTCGAGCTTTCGGCTGCAATGCCTGCCGCAGGCTGATTTTCCCGAATTGACAGCTGGCGCATTCAGCCATGTGTTCCGCATGGAGTCATCGGCGCTTTCAGAGCTGATCGAGCGCACGCAATTTGCCATTTCCACCGAAGAGACCCGCTATTACCTCAATGGCATCTACCTGCATGCGATTGAATCGGGCGGCTCGCTCAAGCTGCGCGCCGTGGCGACCGACGGACACCGGCTGGCGCGCACCGAAACCGAGGCGCCGGCGGGCTGCGAGGGCATGCCGGGCATCATCATTCCGCGCAAGACGGTGAGCGAGCTGCAAAAGCTCGTCGACAATCCCGACGTCAAGGTGGTTGTGGAATTGTCCGACACCAAGATCCGTTTCACCATCGGCTCGGTTGTGCTGACCTCCAAGTTGATCGACGGCACCTTCCCCGACTATCAGCGTGTCATTCCGACCGGCAATGACAAGCGGCTGATCGTTGACCGCCAGACCTTCGCCAATGCCGTTGACCGCGTTTCGACGATTTCCTCCGAACGCGGGCGGGCGGTGAAATTGTCGATTGCCGATGGCCTGGTCACGCTGACCGTCAACAATCCCGATTCCGGCAGCGCAACGGAAGAGGTGGCGGCGGACTATTCGTCCGATGCCATCGATATCGGCTTCAACGCCAAATATCTTCTGGATGTTGCCGCCCAACTGACAGGCAGCGAAGCGCGCTTCCTGTTCGCCGATGCCGGTTCGCCGACGCTCATTCAGGATGCCGCCGAAAGCAACGCGCTTTACGTCCTGATGCCCATGCGCGTCTGAGATGACGGCTGAGGCCGCGCGGCCCCGCATTGCGGTCCGGCGGCTGCAGCTCACGGGTTTTCGCAATTATCCGCATCTGGACCTGTCACTCGATGGGCGCTCGGTGGTGCTGACCGGTGAAAACGGCGCGGGCAAAACCAATCTGCTCGAAGCGGTTTCGCTGCTATCGCCAGGCCGCGGCATGCGGCGGGCGGCGTATGACGACATGGCGTCGGGCGTCGGCGGATTTTTCATCCATGCGCGGCTTTCCGGACCTGCGGGCGAAACCGAAATCGGCACCAGCGCCGGCGAACCTGGTGAGCCGGCCCGCAAGGTGCGTATCGACGGCACCAATGCCCGTTCGGCGGATGAACTTCTCGATGTGCTGCGCGTCATGTGGCTGACACCTGCCATGGACGGGCTGTTCACCGGGCCGGCCGCCGAGCGGCGGCGATTTGCCGACCGGCTGGTGCTGACGGTCGATCCCGGGCATGGCAAGCGGGCGCTCGACTATGAAAAGGCCATGCGCGGCCGCAACCGGCTTCTGGCCGAGGAAAGCCGTGACGGGCGTTGGTTCGACGCCATCGAACATGAGATGGCCGAAACGGGCGTCGCCATCGCTGCCGCCCGCGTCCAGGCCATGGGCCTGATCCGCCAAATGACCGAACGCCAGCCGGAAGAAGGCCCTTTCCCGCGCGCCGGGATTGTACTGTCCGGCCATCTCGAGGAACGCGTTGCGGACGTGCCAGCGCTGGATCTGGAAGATGAATTCCGCCGCAGCCTCCGCGAGGCGCGCAGCCGCGACCGGGCAGCAGGACGGACGCTGGAAGGGCCGCATCGCAGCGATCTTCTGGTCCGCCACGCGCCCAAGGACATGCCTGCCGAATTGTGCTCGACTGGCGAGCAGAAGGCGCTGCTGATCGGCATCATCCTGGCGCATGCGCGGCTGACCGGCGACATATCCGGCATGACGCCGATCCTGTTGCTCGACGAAATCGCCGCCCATCTCGACCCGGCCCGCAGGGCGGCGCTGTTTTCCATACTCGAAGACCTGAATTGCCAAGCCTTCATGACCGGCACCGACGCTTCGCTGTTTGAGGCTATGGGCGAGCGCGCCCAGCATCTGATAGTCGCTTCGGGTGAAATCCACGCCGCTTGAGGACCTGACAAGCGGTTTTGCCCGAGTTATGCTCAGGCATGAATTCCGGCACTCTCCTCTCCGATGACGAATTGGCCCGCTACGCGCGGCACATCGTGCTGGCCGAAATCGGCGGGCCCGGCCAACAGAAGCTGAAGAAGGCGCGCGTGCTGGTGATCGGCGCGGGCGGGCTGGGCGCGCCCTTGATCCAATATCTTGCGGCTGCCGGAGTGGGCGTTATCGGCATTGCCGATGATGACCGTGTGTCATTGTCGAATCTGCAGCGGCAGATCATCCACCGCACCGAAGATATCGGACGGCTCAAGACGGCCAGCGCGGCGGCGGCGGCCAACAGGCTCAATCCGCATGTTGCCGTTGAAACCCACGCGATCCGGCTTGATGGGTCAAATGCCGCAGAACTTGTGCGCGGTTATGACATTGTGGCCGATGGTTCGGACAATTTCGCAACGCGTTATGCGCTGGCTGATGCCTGTTCGGCCGAACACAGGCCGCTGGTGACGGCGGCTGCCGGACGGTTTGACGGTTCGCTGACCGTGCTCATGCCTTGGCTATCGGACGGCAATGGCCGGCCCAACCCGTCCTATCGGGACCTTTTTCCCGAAGCTCCGCCAGACGGCCTGGTTCCGGCCTGTGCGGAAGCCGGAGTGATCGGTGCGCTAACCGGCGTTCTGGGAACGCTTCAAGCCATGGAGATCATCAAGGTAATCACCGGCGCGGGCGAGCCGCTGGTCGGGCGCCTTTTGCTCTACGATGGCTTGGCAGGACGCTTCGACACCATCAGCTACAGATCACGGAAGACCGCATGAGCCTTGTCCTGACTGATACGGAAAAATCCATGCTGGCTGGCGAAGCTGGCCAAGGGGCGGCACTTGCCCTGCGGCTGGTCTGCGAAAGCGCGCGCCTGACCGGCGCAGAAGCGCTTGTGCAGGTTGCCTCTGCCCATATCGACGGGGCGCTTTATCACGGCGATTCCGGCACCTTGTTTGCCGAACGGCTGGTTGAGCTTTCGGCACGGGTTGCGGTTCGCGCCACGCTCAATGTTGGCGCCGTTGACCTGACAGGCTGTTCAGGAAACCGGCTGCCGGCTGCGGACGCCGACATGGCAAAGCGCATGATGAAGGCCTACCGGGAGCTGGGCTGCGAACCCTCATGGACCTGCGCGCCTTATCAGGCCGGGCATCGGCCGGCTTTGGGATCGGACGTCGCCTGGGGCGAATCCAACGCTGTGGTGTTCTGCAATTCAGTGCTTGGCGCACGCACCAACCGCTATGGCGATTTTCTCGACATTGCCTGCGCCATCAGCGGCCGCGCGCCAAAGAATGGCCTGCACCTGCCTGAAAACCGGCTGGCGCGCTTTGTTTTTGACGTCTCAGCCTTGCCGCAGGACATGTTTGGCGATGATGCCTTCTGGCCGGTTCTCGGCTCACTCTATGGCAAACGGGCCGGAACGGGGATTGGCGTCATCACCGGCATTGCCCGGCATCCCGGCGAGGATGCGCTGAAAGCCTTTGGCGCAGCCTCCGCCTCGACGGGTGCGGTCGGGCTGTTTCACATGGCCGGCATCACGCCCGAAGCGCCCGACGCTGAAACCATACTCGGCGGACAGGCGCCGCTTGAAACCATGGTCATCACGGCAAGCGACATCGCCGTGCAGAAGCGGCATATGGCCACCTGCGCCGCCGGGCAGATTGACGCTGTGGCCATTGGCAGCCCGCATTTGTCGCAAGCCGAATGCGAAAGGCTGGCCGGTCTGATCGGCGGGCGGAAACTGGCGGTGCCGTTTTATGCCTGCACCGGCCGCCATGTGCTCGGCGACCTGGAGCGCACCGGCCTGCGGCAGACACTGGAATCGGCAGGGGTGACGCTGGTTGTCGACACCTGCGTCGTCGTCACGCCGATCATGGCCAAGCGCGAAGGCGGCGTGCTGATGACAAATTCCGGCAAGTTCGCGCAATATGCGCCGGGCAATACCGGCTATGGCGTGCTGTTCGGCTCACTGGCCGAATGCGTGGAAAGCGCCGTGACAGGGAGGCCGGTGCATGGCTGAGCCCGCTTTTGTGCGCTGGTCAAGCGGCGCAATCCCATCCACCCAGACTGCAAACAGCGTTGCGGAATTCTCCGGCCCGCCGGGCGCAGCCATAGTCAAGCTGGAGACATTGATTGCCGGGCCTGCCGCATCCGGCCCAATCCTCGCATTGACGGCGCCGATCAGCTTCTGGGGCGGGGTAAATCCAAAAACGTCAGCCGTGGCTGACGTTCGCCATCCGCAGCATGGGCAGGCCATTGCCGGAACGATCCTCTATCTGCCGGGAACCATCGGCTCATCATCGGCGTCAGCCGTGCTTTTGGAGCTCATTCACCGCAACATTGCGCCAGCGGCCATCATCATGCGGGAGCCCGACGCCATCCTGCTGCTCGGCGTGCTGGTAGCGCACGAAATGGGCTGGGGCGGTCCTGCGGCTTATCGCTTGGGCTAGAGCGCTTCAGGTTCAAATGGAATCGTTTGAGCGCCGGAATTCGTGGTCTGGCCAGAAGCGCCGAGCGAAGCGGTGCGAGCACCGTGAGCGCGGCGCGACGCCGCCAGAACGCGAAAGGACAAGCTGAAACGATTGCAGTTTGCTGCGCAGTTTCAATGCGTTGGCTATTGTTGTTGGCCCGGCTTGGCTGTCTTTTCCGCTCCTCGACCCTTCGGGCGTTCGGTCGGCAAAACGTCCACTGGACGTTTTGTCGGGCGAGCCGGAAAACCGCCCTCACTGTCGAAATCCTCGCACGATGTTCACATCGCGCTCCTGAGCTTGCCGAAGGGGGTGCTCTCCTCGCCGGAGCGAAAAATCCATGCAGTCAAACTGTTTCCATTTGAACCTGAAGCGCTCTAGTCACGCCTTTTGCGGCAGGACGCGGTCCGGCGGTCGATGGCCGTCATGGAAAGTGCGGATGTTGATGATGACCTTCTCGCCCATGTCGATGCGGCCTTCAATGGTGGCCGAGCCGAGATGCGGCAGGATCAGCACCTTGCCCTTGTCGGCAAGCCGCAAAAGCTTCTTGTTGACGGCGGGCTCGTGCTCGAACACGTCAAGGCCGGCGCCAGCCAGCTTGCCCTCTTCGAGCATCTTGATGAGTGCGTCTTCATCGATGAGGCCGCCGCGCGCCGTGTTGACCAGATAGGCGCCGGGCTGCATCAGCGCCAGCCGCCGGGCGGACAGCAGGTGGAACGTGGCTGGCGTTGACGGGCAATTGACCGAAATGATGTCCATGCGCGACAGCATCTGATCGAGGCTTTCCCAATAAGTGGCCTCAAGTTGCTCCTCCACCTCGGCAGAGACACGGTGGCGATTGTGATAGTGGATGGACAGGCCGAAGGCCTTGGCGCGGCGGGCGACGGCGGTGCCGATGCGTCCCATGCCAACTATGCCGAGCCGTTTGCCCCAGATGCGGTGGCCGAGCATCCAGGTCGGCGACCAGCCCGCCCATTTGCCATCGCCCTTCAGGACATTGGCGCCCTCGACCAGGCGGCGCGGCACCGCGAGAATCATCGCCATGGTCATGTCCGCGGTATCTTCGTTCAGCACATTGGGCGTGTTGGTGACGCAGATGCCCTTGGCGGCGGCAGCCGTCACGTCGATGTTGTCGACGCCATTGCCGTAATTGGCGATCATTTTGAGATTGGGCCCTGCCTGGGCGATCAGCGCTGCGTCAATGCGGTCGGTGACGGTAGGCACCAGCACATCGGCCTCGCGCATGGCGGCAACCAGTTCGGGCTGGCGCATGGGCGTGTCATCGACATTCAGGCGCGCGTCAAACAATTCCCGCATCCGCGTTTCCACCGGATCGGGCAGTTTTCGCGTGATGATGACCAGGGGCTTCTTTTTTCCAGCCATTGTTTCCTCGAATCGCGCGGCGGTTCAGACCTCTTTAACCAAGACAGGCGACATTTGGCGACCGTCAAGATGTCCGGTTCAGTCCTACCGGTCGAGGCCTTGGCGGGCAAGGCAAAGTTGGCCTTGGCACCACGAGTTTTGCGCACGGGTAAGATGATGTCCAGTTTCCAAACCATTCGCAGGCTTGCCCTGCTCGCCGCCATGATGGCCGTCCTGCCGCTTTCGGCTCCTGCCCGGGCGCAAACCACAAATTCGATCGGCAAAAGCGAAAGCGGTCTGGCGCTGCCGCGTTACGTGAGCCTCAAATCCGGCCGCGTGAACCTGCGCACCGGCCCGGGCCGCGACTATTCGGTTGACTGGATGTATCTCAAGCCCGGCCTGCCGATGGAAATCATCCAGGAATATGACACCTGGCGGCGGGTTCGCGATTCCGAAGGCACCGAAGGCTGGGTCAGCCAATCATTGCTGTCGGGCAAGCGCACCGGAATTGCAGCACCCTGGCAAAAGGGCAAACCGGCGCTTGTCAGCCTTTATGGCGAAGCCGACGAAAAATCACCGCTGGTCGCCTCAGTCGAGCCGGGCGCGGTCGGACTGGTCAAAAGCTGCAATGGCGGCTGGTGCCAGATCAGCTTTGACGGCCATGAGGGCTGGATGCTGCAAGAGCAGGTCTGGGGCGTCTATCCGGACGAAACGATTTCTGATTGACCCGCGCCTGTCAGGACGCGCCAAAAAATCAGGCTGATTTCGGCCTGAGGCGGATCACCACGTCAACATTGGCGATTTCCATGCCTTCTGGCGGCACAGGCAGATTGGCGACGCTCACCGGGCCGCCTTCGATATCAACCACCATGCCGGAATTCTCCAGATAGAAATGGTGGTGGTCTGACACATTGGTGTCGAAATAGGTCTTGGCTCCTTCAACCGCCAGCACCCTCAGAAGTCCCGCCTGAGTGAACTGGTGCAGCGTGTTGTAAACGGTCGCCAGCGACATGCGCACGCCCGCCGCATGGGCTTCGGCATGCAATTCCTCGGCAGCCACATGCCGGTCGCCCTTGCGGAACAACAGATCGGACAGCGCCACGCGCTGGCGGGTCGGGCGCAAATTGGCCTGCCGCATGCGGGTTTCAGCACTTTTCAGGCGTTCACAGAAATTCTGTTCCATATCTACCTGTCGCAAGCTTTTTTCGCCATGTCCGCAAAACGAACCGGATTTGGCGGCAATCCCGTTCGCCCCAATATATTGGGCCCTGCCCATCCGATCAATAGCGACAAAAAGCCCTGCAAATCGCGCGATTGGCGGAATTGACCGGTTTCCGCCGCCGCCGCGTCTGTGTTAGGGGAAGGAAAGACCTGCTGCGGGCCAAAGAGGACGCCAATGACCGAACGGAAAACCAGCTTTTCCTATGATGACCTTCTGGCTTGCGGCCGCAGTGAGCTATTCGGGCCAGGCAATGCGCAATTGCCCGCACCGCCCATGCTCATGTTTGACCGCATCACCGAAGTCAGCGAAACCGGCGGCGAATTCGACAAAGGTTTCATCCGGGCTGAACTCGACATAAAGCCAGATCTTTGGTTCTTCCCGTGCCATTTCATCGGCAATCCGATCATGCCCGGTTGCCTCGGTCTTGACGCCATGTGGCAATTGACCGGCTTTTTCCTTGGCTGGCTCGGCGAGCCGGGCTATGGCATGGCGCTTTCAACTGGCGAAGTGAAATTCAAGGGCATGGTCACTCCCTCGACCAAGCTGGTTGAATATGGCATTGATTTCAAACGCGTCATGCGCGGCCGCCTCGTTCTCGGCATTGCCGATGGCTGGCTGAAGGCGGACGGCGAGACGATCTACCGGGCGGCCGACTTGAAAGTCGGACTGTCGAAAGTCGCTTCGTCCTGAACCGGGCAAAGCAACCGGTCATTGATGCAAGGAGATAGCGGGATGAGGCGTGTCGTCGTCACGGGTTTGGGGATTGTCTCGTCAATCGGCAACGACGCGGCTGAAGTTGCAGCCTCGCTGCGGGCCGCGCGCTCCGGAATCACATTCTCGCCAAGTTTTGCCGAACACGGCTTCCGCTGCCAGGTCTGGGGCGCGCCGACACTTGACCCGACCGATCTGATCGACCGGCGCGCGATGCGCTTCCTGTCAAAGGGCGGCGCATGGAACCATGTCGCCATGCAGCAGGCCATTGCCGATTCGGGGCTGGAGGAGAGCGATATCTCCAATGAGCGGACCGGCATCATCATGGGTTCCGGCGGGCCATCGACCCGCACTGTCGTGGACGCCGCCGAAATCACGCTGAAGAATGGCAGCCCCAAGCGCATCGGTCCGTTCGCCGTGCCGAAAGCCATGTCCTCAACGGCCTCGGCAACCCTTGCCACCTGGTTCAAGATCCATGGTGTCAACTATTCGATTTCATCGGCCTGCTCCACGTCGGCGCATTGCATCGGCAATGCCGCCGAGCTCATTCAATGGGGCAAGCAGGATGTGATGTTCGCCGGCGGGCACGAAGATCTGGACTGGACAATGTCCAACCTTTTTGACGCCATGGGCGCGATGTCTTCAAAGTACAACGATCAGGCTTCTTCAGCGTCCCGTGCCTATGACCTCAACCGCGACGGATTTGTGATTGCCGGCGGTGCGGGCGTGCTGGTTCTGGAGGAACTTGAGCATGCCAAGGCGCGCGGCGCGAAAATCTATGCCGAACTGACCGGCTATGGCGCGACATCCGACGGCTATGACATGGTGGCGCCGTCCGGCGAAGGGGCGATCCGCTGCATGCGGCAGGCGCTGTCGACGGTCAAGGGCAAGGTGGACTACATCAACACCCATGGCACCTCGACTCCAGTCGGCGATTCCAAGGAAATGGGCGCCATCCGCACGGTATTCGGCGAAGACATGCCGAAAATCACCTCGACCAAATCCCTGACCGGCCATTCGCTGGGCGCGGCTGGCGTGCAGGAATCCATCTATTCGATCCTGATGATGCAGGGCCGTTTCATCGGCAAGAGCGCCCATATCGAAACGCTGGATCCCGAGTTTGAAGGCATGCCGATCGTGCGCGAACTGATCGGGGATGCGGTGATCGACACAGCCTTGTCCAATTCGTTCGGCTTTGGCGGCACCAATGCCACCCTGGTCTTCCAGCGCCTCGGCTGAGACCAGAACCCCGATAGGAACATTCAAAATGACAGAACTGATGAAGGGCAAGCGCGGCCTGATCATGGGTGTCGCCAATGACCATTCGATTGCCTGGGGCATTGCCCAGCATCTGGCTGCCCAGGGTGCGGAACTGGCCTTCACCTATCAGGGCGATGCTTTTGGCCGCCGCGTCAAGCCGTTGGCTGAAAGCGTCGGCTCAAAACTCTTGCTGCCATGTGACGTGGAAGATCTGGCTACCGTTGACGCCGTATTCGAAACCTTGAAGGCCGAATGGGGCAAGCTGGACTTTGTGGTTCACGCCATCGGATTCTCCGACAAGAACGAGCTCAAGGGCCTTTATGCCGACACGACGCGCGACAATTTCGTGCGCACCATGGTGATCTCCTGCTTCTCCTTCACCGAAGTGGCAAAACGCGCCGCCGAAATGATGAACGATGACGGCGCAATGATAACCCTCACCTATGCCGGCTCAGTGCGGGTCATGCCCAATTACAACGTCATGGGCGTGGCCAAGGCGGCGCTTGAGGCGAGCGTTCGTTATCTGGCCAATGATTTCGGTCCGCGCGGCATTCGCGTAAACGCCATTTCAGCCGGGCCGATCCGCACACTGGCCGGCGCGGGCATTGCCGACGCGCGATTGATGATGAACTGGCAGGCGCGCAATGCGCCGCTCAGGCGTTCGGTTTCGCTGGATGAAGTCGGTGGTTCGGCGCTTTATCTGCTGTCGGGACTTTCGGGCGGCGTGACCGGCGAAATCCACTATGTCGACAGCGGTTATCACGCCGTCTCCATGCCGGCGCTCGATGAGTTGAAGCGCTTCGACATTGAGGGTTGAACGGAATTCAGCAACCAGAAAAACATTCTGAACTGCGCCTGCAACCGTAATGCAGTCGCGGTGGCAGGCTGAATTGCACAAAGCTGCAAATTTCCGCCAGTCGATAAAAATTTAAGCATCTCCTGAAACGCAAATTAAAATCCGCAATGCTAATTTCCCTCGTCAAGCGGGGGAAAGCATGGCGAAGAGCAACAATCCTAACCGGACGCCAATCGTCAGGGTTCTCACAATCGCCAGCTCCGGCATGGGCAGTTTTCTGCTCGCCATCTGGGGATTTCGCGCTGTCATCACCTCGTCTTCGGGCGGATTGTCGCCTGCGGCCATGGTCGCCATCATTTCGGGCCTGTGCGCGCTGGCCGCAGCCGGCGCTGCCGCCGCGTTTTTTGCCGGCGTCGATGAATCCAATGACTTCATCTATTCGGAAACCCATTTCGACAAGCTGACGGGGTTTCTGGCGCGCGGCGGCATGATCGGCGAAGTCGCCAAGGCGGCAGAAAACACGCTGAACACCGGCGAACCGGTCTTCATGCTCGACATCGACATCGACCGGTTCAAGCACATCAATGACGCCATCGGCTATACGCAAGGTGACGAGTTGATCCGGCTATTTGCGGGCCGCCTGAAGGAACTTACGCCGGCAGGCACAGTTATCGGACGCATTGGCGCCGGCGAATTCGCTGTGCTGATTTCTGAAAAGACCACGGACCTGCCGCTCGACCAATATGCCGAGCAGCTGATTGCCAGGCTCATGGAGCCCTACAAGCTGCGTTCGCACCTGCAAACGGTCAACCTCTCGGCAGGCATCGTCGCCATGCCAAAGGACGGGCGCGATCCAATACTGCTCATGCGCCGCTCCAATCTGGCCCTGCAGCATGCCCGCGCCAGCGGCATCGGCAATTGGTCGGTCTTCCACCCGGAAATGGGCGAGGAAGCCGAATACCGGCAATGGGTGGAATCCGAGCTTGCGACCGCCTTTGAACGCGGCGATTTCGATCTTTTCTACCAGCCGCAGCTCAATCTCCTGTCCGGCGAAATCGTTGGCTATGAGGCGCTGATCCGCTGGCGCCATCCGGACCGCGGCATGATCCCGCCGCTCGAATTCATCCCTGTTGCCGAAGAAACCGGCATGATCAACCAGATTGGCGAATGGGTGCTGCGCAAAGCATGCCATGATGCGCTGCTCCTTCCGGCCAACGCCGTGGTTGCGGTCAATATCTCGGCTGTTCAGTTCATGAGCCAGGACATTGTCGGCCTGGTCAAATCAGCCCTTGCCGATGCGGGCATTCCGGCGACGCGCCTCGAAATCGAGATCACCGAATCGGTCATGGTCGGCGACAAGGGCAAGGCAGCGCGCGTGCTCAAGGAACTGTCGGCCCTCGGAGTGACCGTGGCCGTTGATGATTTCGGCACCGGCTATTCCAACCTTGCCTATCTGATCGATTTCTCGTTCCAGAAGCTGAAGATCGACCGCTCGTTCGTCAGCCGCATTGACCAGGATTCGTCAACCGGGGCAGTCGTCTCGACCATTGTCGGCCTGTCGCGGGCGCTTGGCGTGCACACCATTGCCGAAGGCGTCGAAACCGAGAACCAGGCGATCATGCTCAAGGCCGCCGGCTGCGACGTGGTTCAGGGCTTTTTCTACGGCCGCCCGGAACCATTGGTGATCCGCGACGGCAAGGCGCGCGCGCTTCGCGCTGCGTGACACGCCTTACGCCAACCTGATCTGCCGGGTTCGGCGCAAGACCATGGCCATGGCGGCGAGATTGACCAGATTCCAGGCGATACCGTTCAGGAAAGCCTGAGCGTAGGAACCGGTCATGTCGTAGATCCAGCCGGTCATCCAGCCGCCAACCGCCATGCCGAGCGTCGTTGCCAGAATGACGAGGCCGATACGCCTGCCTGCTTCCATCGAGGGCAGATATTCGCGCACGATGATGGCGTAACAAGGCACGATGCCGCCCTGGCTGAGGCCGAAAATCAGCGAGACAGCATAGAGCGAAACCAGCCCGTCAAACGGGATGAACAACAGAAGCGCCAGGCATTGCATGAGTGAGCCGAAGATCAGCGTCATCACCCCGCCGATCCGGTCGGCGGCATAGCCCGAGACCAGCCGCGAAACCACGCCGCCGGCCAGCATGAGCGACAGCATTTCCGCGCCCGCGGCTGCGCCAAAGCCAAGATCGGCACAATAGGCGACGATATGCACCTGCGGCATGGACATGGCCATGCAGCAGGCGAATCCGGCCAGGATGAGCATGGCCTGCAACTGGCTTGGCGTCAGGCTGCTGGGCTTGAGCGGCACGGCGGCCACCTTGGCATTGCCTTCGCCGCGCGGCGGCTGGCGTTTCAGAAGCAGCGCCAACGGGATCATCAGCACAAGGCATGCCACGGCAACCGACAGGAATACCGGCCGCCAGCCATACTCGGCCACCGGTCCTTTCAAGACCAGCGGCCAGATGGCGCCGGCGAAATAATTGCCGCAGGCAGCGGTCGCCACGGCCACGCCGCGGCTCTTGAGAAACCAATGAGACACATCGGCAATCAACGGGCCGAATACCGCAGCGGCGCCTGTGCCCAGGAACACGCCGTGCAGCAGGCAAAAGACCATGAAGGAATTCGTCATGGCCGATCCGGCAAAGCCCAGCGCCAGGGCCAGCGACGCCAGCATGACGGCTGGCGTGATGCCGTAGCGGTCGATAAAACGGCCGATCAGGAGATTGCCTGCGCCAAAGCCCACCATTGTTGCGGTGTAGGCAAGCGAGGCATCGCCGCGCTCCAGCCCGAATTCGGCCTGCACGGCGGGCAAGGTGACAATCACTGCCCAAGTTCCGACGCTGCCAATGGTGGCGGCCAGCACCGAAATGCCGAGCCGGAACCACGAATAGCGGCTGTCATAATGGCTGATTGCCTGTGTCATGCCGCCCAAATCACCTTGCAGGAATTTGCATCAGCAAATCACGGCGGCAAGAGGCGGGAAAGGGCGGAATGCGACAGGCCACGCTATTTCAGCGCCCAAAGCACCTTGTAACTGCCATTGCGGGCCAGTTCACCGGACTTGTGGAAAGCTGCGGCGAGCACATCCTCATAGGGCAGCGTGCGGTTGGCAACCATGTAAAGCCTGCCGCCGCGATGCAGCGCATTGGCGGCTGAGCGGATGATGGCGCCGCCGATTTCCGGCTCGGCTTTGCGGCCCGCGTGAAATGGCGGGTTCATGATTATCGTATCGAAGGCTTCCGCTACCGGCTCGCCCGCCAGATCCAGCCAATGGAAGCTTGCCGCCAGATCTGGCGCTAGGCGGGCCATGTTGGCTTTTGCTGCATCAAGCGCGGCATGGTCGGCTTCATAAAGCGCGATTGTTTTCACCTTCGGGCAGGTGTGCGCCGCTTCAACGGACAAATAACCCCAGCCGGCGCAGAAGTCGGCAATATGGCCTTTAACGTCCCGGGGCAAATGCTCCATCAAAAAGGCCGAGCCGGGATCGGCATGCCCCGAGGAAAACATGCCCGAGGCGGTTTCGAACCGGCCATCGGCCAGAACCGGCGGCGGGTTTTCGAACCGCGCAGCGCCGCTGTTGGCAAACCAGAACACCCTGGCATGATGCTTGGACAGGTTGCCCGCCAGCGGAAAAAGCCTCGCGGCTTCCTTGGCCATGGCCTCGATGCCGTCATGCTTGCCGCCTGCGCATACGATCATTCCACCCGGGACCACACGATCCAGCGCCTGATTGATGAGCGCGCGCGTCTGGCCGCGATGGCGCGAGATCAGCACCAGCGCCCCCTCGAAAAGCCCATCCGGCGCCTCGGGCGTCACGGCAAAACCGGAATCCTTCAGCGCATTGAACTGCGGACGCATGGGCTGGACGGCGGCGATCTGCGTTTTGGCCAGCGGGTTTTCAATTGGCGGAACAGCAGCGTTCAGAAACAGCCAGCGCGCTTGCCTGCTGCCGGAAGGGACGTCGCCCGAGGCCAGCGGCAGGAACAGGGTTTTTACAGCGCCAGTGTCCATGATCGTGTCCCGATGCGGAAACGGGCGCGAAAACCTCGCGCCCGCCCGGTTGTTGCTGCAAGTGGGACAGACAGCTTATTCGCCGTCGTCGCCCTTTTCGCGGGCGATTTCCTTGCCGGTTGCCTGATCGACAACCTTCATGGACAGGCGCACCTTGCCGCGCTCGTCAAAGCCCATCAGCTTGACCCAGACCTTCTGGCCTTCCTTGACGACGTCCGTGGTTTTCTGGACGCGCTCGGAGGCGAGCTGGGAGATGTGAACGAGACCGTCACGCGGGCCGAAGAAATTGACGAAAGCGCCGAATTCGGCGGTCTTGACGACCGTGCCTTCGTAGATTTCGCCGACTTCCGGCTCGGCAACGATCGAATGGATCCACTTCTTGGCCGCTTCGATTTCCTTGGCATTGGACGAGGCAATCTTGATGGTGCCGTCATCATCGATGTTGATCTTGGCGCCGGTCTTTTCAACGATCTCGCGGATGACCTTGCCGCCGGTGCCGATCACTTCACGGATCTTGTCGGTCGGGATGTTCATCACTTCGATTCGCGGGGCAAATTCGCCAAGCTCCGAGCGGTTGGTCGAAAGGGCCTTGGCCATTTCGCCGAGGATGTGCAGGCGGCCGTCCTTGGCCTGGCCAAGCGCGATGTGCATGATCTCTTCGGTGATGCCGTCGATCTTGATGTCCATCTGCAGCGAGGTGATGCCGTTGGAGGTGCCCGCCACCTTGAAATCCATGTCGCCGAGATGGTCTTCGTCGCCGAGGATATCGGACAGGACGGCGAAACGCTCGCCTTCCTTGATGAGGCCCATGGCGATGCCCGCCACCGGCGCAATCAGCGGAACGCCGGCATCCATCAGCGCCAGCGAGGTGCCGCAGACGGTGGCCATCGACGATGAGCCATTGGATTCGGTGATCTCGGAGACGGCGCGCAGCGTGTAGGGAAAGGCTTCCTTGGCGGGCAACATCGGGTGGATGGCGCGCCAGGCGAGCTTGCCATGGCCGATTTCGCGGCGGCCGGGCGAACCCATGCGGCCGGTTTCACCAACCGAGAACGGCGGGAAATTGTAATGAAGGAGGAAGGTCTCCTTGTACATGCCGGTCAGGCTGTCGACATATTGCTCGTCTTCGCCGGTGCCGAGCGTGGCAACGACAATGGCCTGGGTCTCGCCGCGGGTGAACAAAGCCGAACCATGGGTGCGCGGCAATACGCCGACTTCCGAGACGATCTGGCGGACGGTCGAAAGGTCGCGGCCGTCAATGCGCGAGCCGGTGTCCAGAATGTTCCAGCGCACGATCTTGGCCTGGATTTCCTTGAACACCACGCCAACCTTGTCGGACGGCCATTCGGCGGTCTCGCCTTCGGCGGGGGCGAAATGCGCCTTGACCGTGGCCTTCACCGCGTCAACGGCGGCATAGCGCTTCTGCTTGTCGGTGATCTTGTAGGCGGCGCGCAGATCCTTCTCGGCGATCTTGAGCATGGCGGCTTCAAGGGCGGAGAGGTCTTCGGGCGTATAATCGCGCGGCTCCTTGGCGGCCACTTCCGCCAGCTTGATGATCGCGTCGATCACCGGCTGGAAACCGCGATGGCCAAACATGACCGCGCCAAGCATGATGTCTTCGCCCAGTTCCTGAGCTTCGGATTCGACCATCAGCACGGCGTCGGCAGTGCCGGCGACGACCAGATCGAGCTTGGATTCGGGCATTTCGTCGATATGCGGGTTGAGCACATATTCGCCGTTGACATAGCCGACGCGGGCGCCGCCGATCGGGCCCATGAAGGGCACGCCCGAGAGCGTCAGCGCAGCCGAGGTGGCAACCATGGCCAGCACGTCCGGATCATTCTCGAGGTCATGCTGCATGACGGTGACAACGATCTGGGTGTCGTTCTTGTAGCCGTCGGCAAACAGCGGGCGGATCGGGCGGTCGATCAGGCGGGAAACCAGGGTTTCCTTTTCCGACGGACGGCCTTCGCGCTTGAAATAGCCGCCGGGGATCTTGCCGGCTGCGTAGGTCTTTTCCTGGTAGTTGACGGTCAGCGGGAAGAAATCGAGGCCGGGTTTCGGCTCCTTCATCGAAACGACCGTGGCGAGTACGACGGTTTCGCCATAGGTGGCGAGCACGGCGCCGTCAGCCTGACGGGCGATCTTGCCGGTTTCCAGAACCAGCGGGCGGCCGGCCCATTCGATTTCGACCTTGTGGTAATTGAACATGTCTTGTCCTTCATGTGCGGGACGGCCCGCCGCGACATTTGTCGCGGGGCTTGGCGTCCCGGGCTTCTGTTTTCGAACCAGCCCCGGGCAAGACAAAGAGCAGCCCCATCCCGGGATGCTTTCAATCCTGCCCCATGGCTTGCTCCATGAGCGGCAATGCCGAGGCCCCTGCCTCGTGCTTCACCTTGGTTGCCGGGCCGCCAGGGCGGCCGCGGCGACGGGACCGGCGAGCCGAAGCCTGCCGGTCCCGGATGCCTTAGCGGCGCAGGCCGAGCTTGGCGACCAGAGACTGGTAGCGGGCTTCGTCCTTGCCTTTCAGATAGTCGAGAAGGCGGCGGCGCAGCGAGACCAGCTTGAGCAGGCCGCGGCGCGAATGGTTGTCCTTCTTGTGGCCCTTGAAGTGCTCGGTCAGGTTCTTGATGCGCTCGGAGAGCACGGCAACCTGGACTTCCGGCGAACCGGTATCGCCCTTGACGGTGGCAAATTCAGCCATCAGCGCTTGTTTGCGCTCAGCAGTAATCGACATCGGACATTCCTTTCAGTCTGGAATTGAGGGGACGCCTGCGGCCGGGATGTCGTCCAGCGGAGGCCATGAAAGCCCGGGCGCGAGCCCAAGCTGCGCGGCGTATAGGCCAAAATGCAGCAAAAGGAAAGAGGCGGAGATTATCAGCTGCGGGATCAGGCTTTGCGGCCGGCGATCATGAGTATTGCCGCCCCGGCAAGCGCCGAAGCCGCCGACCCGGCCAAAACGCCAAGTTTGACTGCAGCGTCCATCACCCCTTCGCCGGGAAAAGCCAGAAGGCCGATGAACAGGCTCATGGTGAAGCCGACACCGCACAGCACCGACACGCCATAGACCTGCAGCCAGCTGGCGCCGTGCGGCTGGCTGACAAGGCCCAACGCCGCCGCAAGCCGGGTTGCGCCGAAAACGCCCGCCTGCTTGCCCAAAAACAGCCCGGCGGCAATGCCAAGCGTCACCGGCTGCATGAGTTCTGCCAGTCCGATGCCGCCAAGCGCGATGCCGGCATTGGCGAAACCGAAAACCGGCACGATCAGGAAGGCCACGGGCCGGGCCAGCGCATGTTCAAGCCGCAAGAGCGGTGTATGCTCCCCCTCGCCCGCTGGTATCGCCAAGGCCAGAATGACGCCGGAAAGCGTGGCATGCACACCCGATTCATGCATGAAAAACCACAGGACCGCGCCGAGCGGCAGATAGGCGGCCAACCGGCTGACGCCAAGCCGGTTGAGCACGACGAGCATGACCAGAACAGCGCCTGCACCCCCAAGCGCCCAAAGATGGATTTCGGCGGTGTAAAACAGCGCGATGATGATGATTGCGCCCAGATCATCAAGAATGGCCAGCGCGGCGAGAAAGATCTTCAAAGAGGCGGGCACGCGCGGCCCGAGCAGCGAAAGGATGCCGAGCGCAAAGGCGATGTCGGTTGCCGCCGGTATCGCCCAGCCGGTCAGCGCGCCGTCCGGCCCGGCGTTCAGCCAGACATAGATG
>JBATMU010000077.1:0-3158 GCA_049289995.1 Rhizobiaceae bacterium
AGCTCCAGATGGGCCATTTCACGGCCGCGGAAGCGCAGCGTCAGCTTGACCTTGTCGCCCTCTTCGAAAAACCGCCGGACCGCCTTCATCTTGGTCTCGTAATCATGGTCATCGATATTGGGGCGCATCTTGATCTCCTTGATCTCGATGACCTTCTGGTTCTTGCGCGCTTCGGCGGCCTTTTTCTGGGTCTGGTATTTCAGCCGGCCCAGATCAAGGATCTTGCAGACCGGCGGCTCGGCATTGGGCGATATCTCGACAAGGTCGAGGCCCGCCGCTTCCGCTATGGCCAGCGCTTCAAAAAACGCGACATTGCCGCGGTTGGCGCCGGTGTCATCAATCAGCTGAACACGGGGCACGCCCCGGATTTCGCGGTTGGAGCGCGGCCCCTCTTTGGTGGGGGCTGCGGCTTTGAACGGTCTGCGAATGGTCGTGATCTCCTCGAATTGTTGCAGCGCGGATCAGGCATGGCCCGGACCGCGCGCGTTCATAACACGGTGCGTTTGCAAAAACCACGGCAGATGCAGCCGCTTTTTGCCGGGTTTGCGGTGCGGGCGGGACTTCCTCAATCACGCCCGCCATGGCAGGAAGGACCGATGGACACCAGGCGGGAAGAAAGCGGCTATTTGGAAGTTGACGGGCTGCGGCTGGCGTTTCGCAAGAGCCTCGGCATACAGCCTGCCATTGTCTGGTTGGGCGGCTACCGTTCCGACATGACCGGGACCAAGGCGAGCGCCCTTGACGAAGCCTGCAAAGGCGCTGGCCGCGCTTTTCTGCGCTTTGACTATTCAGGCCACGGCCAATCTGCGGATGACGGCCATAACGGGACGATTTCGCGCTGGACCGTCCAGGCACAGGCAATGATCGCCGCCCATGCGCCGGAATCGCCGGTTCTCGTCGGCTCGTCCATGGGCGCCTGGATCGCGCTCAAGGCAGCACTCGCTGCAAAAACGGCGGGGCAGCCCGTTGCCGGAATGGTTCTGATCGCCCCGGCTCCCGATTTCACCGCAGACCTCGTCAAGCCGGGCATGACTGCCGCCGAACGCGCCATCATGGACCGGCAGGGCTGGTTTGCAGCGGGCAATGGCGCGGTCTACTCCAAAGCGCTCATCGACGATGGGCGGGAAGCAAGGGTCATGACCGGGCCGCTGGACACCGGCTGCCCGGTCCGCATCATTCAGGGCGCGAAGGATGAGGTGGTGCCGCTTGCCCATGCGCTGAAGCTCGCCGCACACCTGCCGTTTGACGACATGGAAATGACACTGGTTCCGGGCGGCGATCATCGCCTGTCGCGGCCCGGGGACATTGACCTCATAAACATTGCCGTTTTGGCCATGGCCGCACGGGGCGAAACAAGGAGCACAGGGTGAGGGCGTCTGTGGTCATCAACGCGCTTGTTGCGGCCATTGTCGGTTTTGGCGGCACGCTAGCGCTGATCATCGCCGCAGCCAATGCGCTGGGCGCGGACCGCAGCCAGACGGCCAGTTGGGTTTCGGCCATCTGCATCGCCATGGCGATGGAGACCGCCTTTCTGTCATGGCGCACGAAAATGCCGGTCATTACTGCATGGTCGACGCCAGGCGCGGCGCTGATCGCTGCAAGTACCGGATTCTCCATGGCCGAAGGAGTGGGAGCCTTTCTCATAGCTGGCCTGCTCCTGGTCTTGACCGGCATTGTCACGCCGCTGACCCGGGCAATTGCCGCCATCCCCATGCCGGTTGCGTCCGGCATGCTGGCAGGCGTCATCATCGTCATTGTCACCGGCGGACTGAAGGCGGCCGGCGCCGATCCCGTGCTGCTGGTGCCGCTGGCCGCGCTATTCCTCGCTGCCCGGCTATGGAACCCGTCGCTGGCGGTGCTTGCGGTACTGGCCATCGGCGCAATCGCAGCCTTTGCAATGGGAAGGGCAGGGCCGTTGCCGGTTCCTGAAATGTCGGAACTGGTGCTGACTTGGCCGGAATTTTCCTGGCCGGCGCTGTTCGGCCTGGCGCTGCCGCTCTGGCTGGTCACCATGGCCTCCCAAAACCTGTCGGGCCTGGCGGTGCTGCGCGCGGCGGGCTATCACCCTGCACCCGGCCTGCTGATCGGCGTCACCGGCCTGATATCGGTGCTGACCGCGCCCTTCAGCGCCCACTCCACCAATCTCGCCGCCATTTCGGCCGCCATCTGCACCGGGCCGGACACCCATCCTGATCCTGCAAAACGCTGGCTCACCGGTCCGTTCTACGCCGCCGCCTATCTGGTGTTTGCGGTGTTTGGCGCCTCGCTGGTTGCCCTGTTTGCCGCCCTGCCGTCCGGCCTCATCGCCCTTGTGGCGGCTTTGGCGCTGCTTCCGGCGCTGGGAAATGCGCTTGGCATCGCCTTGTCTCATGAGGCGGGACGCTTTGCCGCCATAACTTCTTTTTCGGTGACTGCCTCAGGCATTGTGCTGGCATCCGTGGGTTCGGCATTTTGGGGGCTCATGGCCGGGCTGATCGTGCTGGGGCTTGAGCATTTCAAAAAAACCAAATGAAATGAGCCGCTTGTCCGGTTTTGACCGGCAAGTTCTTGAATCGCGGTTCACCCCTTCCCATTTCGAATCCATGCAGCCCGGTTGGCTGCCCCCGGCCTCCGGGGACGAACAAGGATTGGGAAACGATGAACACGACTGCACTGATCCGCCCGGCCTGGACGCCGGCGACCATTGCCATGATGGTGGTTGGCTTCATGGTGTTCTGGCCGCTTGGCCTGGCCATGCTCGCCTACATCATCTGGGGTGACCGGCTCGAAGGCTTCAAGCGCGATGTCAACGGCGCGACCGACGGCGTGTTCAACGCCTTCAGCCCCCGCCGCCATGGCTTCCGCACCGGCAATGTTGCCTTCGACGATTGGCGCAACAAGGAACTTGAGCGCCTGAACGAAGAGCGCCGCAAGCTTGACGAAATGCGCCAGGACTTCGAGGCCTATGCGTCGGAATTGCGCCGCGCCAAGGACCAGGACGAGTTCGACCGCTTCATGGCGGCCCGCGCCAAGACTGCTCCGGCCAAGCGCGGCAAGACCGGCCTGCTCGACGAGGCCTGAGCACGAGGCCGATGAATTCAGCGGCGCCGGTGCAAACCGGCGCCGTTTGCGTTTCTGCGCCAAATCCCCCCCGAATCGCTTAGACTGCCGTCATGATC